>DASYZN010000001.1:0-3058 GCA_035946105.1 Thermoplasmata archaeon
TGGCGCGAGCGACGACCTGCTTGAGGGCGTGGAGCGTTCCCCGGGTCGGGCCGGACTCGGCGATCGGTCCGGAGCTCGCCCGGTGATGTGCCGCCGTGGGCGGCGGGGTCGGGTTCGTGGGGAGCGAGGCCGGAAGGCGGCACTTTGGGCAGGTGCCGAACTCGACGACGCAGTGCGCGCAGACCGGGGCCCCGCAGGCGTGGAGGATCGAGGCGAGCCCTCCGCAACCGACGCATCGCGCCGCGGACGGCATCGGCTTGTCGGCCGGGGGCGTGGAGGGGACCGACGGCTTGGCGGGGGCTTCCATCGGGGGCGGCGGCTCCACCTCGGCGATCGGCTCGCCCCCGGCGGGGGGCGAGGGCCGATCGGTCCGGAACTCGGGGGTGTAGGCCCCCAGGTCGAGCGACGGGAGCGGCGCGTGCACCGCCGAGCCGGACGATTCGACGACCTTGATGAGGCGGGCGCGGAAGATCCCGACCTTGAGGTTGCGCACGATCTGGAAGAGGGTCCGCTGCTCCGCCGGGAGCAGGAGCGCCCGCCGGGCGAGTTCCTCGACGTCGGGTTCCAGCTTGAGGTTCTCGGGCCGGAGCTCGACCTCGAGGACGGCCCTCAGGTACCCGAAGAGCTGCTGGATCTCCTTGAGGGAGCGGCCGGAGGGGCTCAGCACGGCGACGTCGGCGAGGGAGAAGCCCCGCCGCTCGACCCCTTCGGACCGCCGGTCGAGCGCCGCCGTGATGATCTGGTAGGAGGCGGTCTCGAGCTGATGGAGCTGGGCTTCGTCGAGCTGCGAGAGGTCGACCTTCGGGTCGCGGGTGACCCCCGAGAGGACCGGCTCCAGGAAGTCGAAGGGAACGTGGAGCGTGACGAAGAGATCGTTCTTCGTCACCGTCCGATGCAGGCGCGCCTCGAGGAGCAGCGCTTCGCGGCCGAACCGGTCGACCTGGGCCTCGCGCGTGCGCTCGACGGCCGCCTTGCGCCCCTGCTTCGCCGGGTCGAAATCCGAGTCGAGGGCGAGGGCCCGGTCGAAGCTCGCCGTCGCCTCCTCCGGCCGATCGTTCGCGAGGAGGGCGAGCCCCCGGCTCGTCCAGGTCTGCTTGTCGGAAGGGCCGGACTGGGTCGCCCGTTCGTAGAGCGAGAGCGCCTCGGTGCGATGGCCCAGCCGCTCCGCGACGTAGCCCGCCTTCAGGAGGAGGGACGGGTTCGCGGGGTCGATCCGGACCGCGTTGCCGAACGCCGCCGCGGCATCGGGCCACGCCTCCTGGGTGATCTCGAGCTCGCCGAGCCGGGTCCACAGCTCCTTCGAATCCGGCAAGACCTCGAGGCCCTTCTGGATCGCCCGGATCGCGTTCGGCGCCGAGCCGAGGCCGCTCTCCGATTCGGCCAGGAGCAGGAACGGCCCGAGGGTCGGGGGGGCCTTCGGGATCGCCTCGACGAGGAGGGTGCGCGCCTCGGCATGCTTCCCCTGGTCGAGGAGCGCGCGGGCGAGGCCGAGGAGGACGAGCGGGGCCGAGGGATCGCGGGCGAGGATCGCCCGGTAGACCGATTCCGCCTCGGCGGGTCGCTCCATCGCCATCAGGATGTCCCCCCGCAGGGACTCCGATCCGGGGGCGGCGTCGGTGCCGGCCGGGGTCGCGCCATCGAGGACCTCCAGGGCGAGATCGGGGCGGCCGGCGGAGAGGCGCATCCGCGCCTTCCGGACCCCGATGGCGCCGCGTTGTCCCGGGTCGAGTTCGCTCGCCCTCTCGTAGAGCCGACCCGCCTCGTCGGTGCGGCCGAGCTCGGCCGCGAGGTCTCCGGCCTCGAGGAGGAGCGCCGTGTTCCCGGATTCGGGCCCTCCCGCGTCGAGGAACTGCGTGAGGCACTCGAGAGCCTCGAGCTTCTGACCCTCGCCGAGGTGCAGGCGGTACTTCTCCACGAGCGCGGGGCTGTGCGTGGGGTCGAGGAGGAGGATCGCCTTGAGGGAGTACTCGAGGTCGCCCGTCCGGCCGAGCGCCCGGCAGGAGTCGGCCCGCGCCTTCCAGGCCGCGAGGTCGTTCGGCTCCTCGTTGAGCAGGGCATCGACGATCGGGAGCGCCTCGTTGTACCGTCCGGCGAGGTTGAGCGTCTCGGCGAAGGCGATCCGGCCCGCCCGGTGCGCCGGGTCCGCCTTGAGCCCCTCGCGGTAGGACTCGATCGCCTCCGCGTAGTCCCCGTCGCTCCGCAGGGCGTGGGCGACCTCGAAGAGGGCGACGGGGTCGGTGCGCGCGGTCTCGGCGACCTCGCGAAGCACGCGGATCCCCTCGGCCCGCCGACCGGCGCGCAGCAAGAGCTGGCCCTTGCGGCGGCGGTAGAGCAGGTTCGCCGGGTCGCGCTGGGAGAGGATATCGATGTACCGCAACGCCTTCCCGTCGGCGTTCGTCTCGGCGAGGACCTCGACCTCGCCCCAGAGCAGATCCGGGTCCTCGAGCCCGAGGCCGAGCGCCCGGTCGTAGGTGGAGGCCGCCTCCTCGAACCGGCCCTGCTCCCGGAGGGCGTGGCCGAGCTCCTTGAGGACCTTGGTGTTCGAGGACGACTCGGGCTTCGCGAGGAACTCCTCATAGGCCCGGATCGCCCTGGTCGGGTCCCCCGACAACCGGGCGGCATCCGCCAGCCCGAGGAGGCTCCCCTCCGAGAACTTCGGTTCGGAGGCCGACCGTTCGAAGGAGGCGACGGCCGCCCGGGCGGCCTCGAGCCGCTCGGAGGAGCCCTCGGCGGCCGTGCGGGCCGCCTCGAGGGAGAACCGTCCCCGATCGAACGCGAGCTCCGAGTTCGCCGGATCGAGCTCGAACAACCGAGCGTAGACGGGCGCAAGCTCCCCCGGCCGACCGAGGGTCGTCAGGAGCGCCCGCTCCTCGTAGAGGTAGCGGGCCTCTCGGGGATCGGCCGCGGCGAGCTGCCGATACTCCTCGAGGGCCGCCGCCGCGTCGCCCTCGCTTACGAGCGATTTCGCGAGCTCCTCGCGGGTGGCGAGGTCGGTCGGTTCCTCATCGACGATCGCCCGGGCGAACTCCTTGACGAGATCGGGACGCCCCGCGGCCCT
>DASYZN010000002.1:0-2570 GCA_035946105.1 Thermoplasmata archaeon
GGGGCAGCGCGCCGCCCTCGCGGCGATCGAGGCCGGACGGGACGTCGCCATCGTGACGAAGCTCCATCCGCTCCGTTCCCACTCCGGCGCCGCCCAGGGCGGGATCAACGCGGCGATCGGCGCCGAGGACTCCGTCGAGACCCACATCTACGATACGGTGAAGGGGTCGGACTACCTCGGCGACCAGGACGCGATCGAGTTCTTCTGCCAGGAAGCCGGGCCGACGGTCGTCGAGATGGAGCACTTCGGCACGGTGTTCAGCCGCTCGGAGGACGGTGGACTGGCGCGCCGCGCGTTCGGGGGCGCCGGCTTCCCGAGGACGATCTACGCCGCGGATCGCACGGGCCTCGCGCTGCTCCAGGCCGTCTACGAACGGCTTGGGGCCGAGGCGTTCACCCTCTATGAGGAGTGGGACCTCACCTCGATCGTCGTCCGGGAAGGACGGACCCAGGGGATCATCGCCTTCGACCGCAAGAACGGCTCCTTCGAGGAGATCGCCGCGCCGTCCGTCGTGATCGCCACCGGCCCGGCGGGCCGGATCTATGGGCGTACTACGAACGCCCACACCTGCACCGGGGACGGCGTCGCCGCCGCGTATCGGGCCGGGGCCTTCCTGAAGGACATGGAGTTCGTCCAGTTCCATCCCACGGCCCTCCTCGAGTCCGCCATCCTGATCACCGAGGGGGCCCGGGGCGAGGGAGGGATCCTGAAGAACGGGTCCGGGGAGCGGTTCATGAGCCGGTACGCCCCCCACGCCCTCGACCTCGCCTCGCGCGACGTGGTCTCCCGCGCCATTTGGACCGAGGTCCAGCAGGGTCGGGGCTTTCCCGGTGGGTATGTCCACCTCGAGCTCATGCACCTCGGTCGGGAGAAGATCGAGACGCGCCTCGAGGAGATCTGCGATTTCTGCCGCAAGTTCGCCGGGATCGATCCGGTCACCGAACCGATCCCGATCATGCCGGCCCAGCACTACATGATGGGGGGGATCGGGACGAACCTGAAGGGGGAGACCAACGTGCCGGGACTCTACGCCGCGGGCGAGGCGGCGTGCGTGTCGATCCACGGGGCGAACCGGCTCGGCGGGAACTCGCTTTTGGAGACCCTCGTGTTCGGGAAGCAGGCCGGCCTCGCGGCGGCCCACCACGCCGAGGTCGCCGAAGCGCCCTCGCTCCGCGAGACGGACCTCTCTTCGGACGTCGGTCGCGTCGACGCGATGTCGACCCGGGCCGACGGGGAGGAGCCGCAGCACCTGCGTCTCGAGATGCAGTCCACGATGGACTCCCTCGTCGGCATTTACCGGGACTTCGACCACCTCGCCGAAGCGCTGGGACGGATCCGGGCCCTCAAGGGCCGGTTCGATCGCGTGCGGATCACCGACCACTCGACGGCGTTCAACCTGCACCTCACCGATGCCCTCGAGACGGGCCACATGCTCGACCTCGCCGAGGTCATCGTCGTGGGGGCGATCCAACGCACCGAGAGCCGCGGCGCGCACGCCCGCACGGACTACCCGAAGCGGGACGATGCGAACTGGATGCGCCACACCCTGGCCTCGTTCGCCCGGGACGGACCGAAGCTGAGCTATGCCCCGGTGACGTACACCCGCTGGGATCCGAAGGAGCGGGTCTACTGATGGCCGCCGACGCGATCGACGCCCCGTTCGAGGTCTACCGGTTCGACCCGTCGTCGGATCGGGCGCCCCGCTACGCCTCCTATCGCCTCAAGCTCCCGCCGCATACCCCGGTCCTGACGGCGCTCCTCAAGATCCGGGAGGATCTCGATCCGTCGCTCACCCTCCGATACTCCTGCCGATCGGCGATCTGCGGCTCCTGCGCCATGCTGATCAACTCGAAGAGCCGGCTCGCCTGCCAGACGCCGATCGGGCCCGAGCTCGAGCGCCATGGGCGCATCGTCATCGACCCGATGCGGAACATGCCGATCGTCCGCGACCTCGTGACCGACCAGCGGCCGTTCTGGGCGCAGTACCGGCGGATCGAGCCCCACCTGATCGAGGACCGGGCCCATCCCCTCCCCGAAGGGAAGCCGAGCGTCATGACGCCGGCCCAGGTCGAGCGGTTCCACGAGACCCCCCGATGCATCGCCTGCGCCGCCTGCTACTCGGCCTGCCCGGCCGTCGAGGCCGACGCCGGATTCCCGGGTCCGATGGCCCTCGCGAAGCTCTACCGGTTCGCGGTCGACCCCCGGGACGGGGCCCATCGGGAACGGCTCCTCAAGATCCAGCCGGGCGGCCTCTGGCTCTGCCTGCGCTGCCACCTCTGCACGGAGGCCTGCCCGAAGGGCGTGCGCCCCTCCGAGCGGATCATGGACCTCAAGGAGATGGCGATCGCCGTTCAGGGGGCCAACGAGCCCGGGTCCCGGCACGCCCTCGCCTTCAAGGAGAACATCCGGGAGGGCGGCGTCCTCAACGAACGCAAGCTCGTCGTGCAGACGTACGGGGTCCTCGGCCTCGCGGGACAGGTCGGGCAGGCCGTCCGGATCGTCCGCAAGAAGCCGGAGACCCGCCAGAAGCCCAAGCCGATCCGCGACCTCTCCGAAGTGGAGAAGCTCTA
>DASYZN010000003.1:0-3248 GCA_035946105.1 Thermoplasmata archaeon
AACTCGGCCGGGAGGTGCCGACCTCGGACATGCGGACCCGGGTCGCTCGGGCCTGGCACACCGTCTTCGGTCCCCTCGGCGCGGCCGATGGCTCGGCCCCTCGGTCGACCGAACGGGCTCGCTCGCCGATGCCCGCGACATGAGTTCAGGGGGTCCCGACCGGGTCCTGCTCCTCGTCGGGGGCGGAGGCGGCCTTGTCGGACGGGCCCTGATCGAGGAGCTCGGGAAGGACCATTCCATCCGATCGGTCCACCGAAGCCCGTCGAAGTTCGAGCACGCGCAGGGGATAGAGTTCGTCCCCGTCGACCTCGAAGCCCCCGTCGAATGGCCCGCCCTCCTGGAGGGGGTGGAGACGATCGTGAACGTCGCCTGGTACCGGTCGGCTCGCCCCGACCGGTTTCGCGCGCTCGGGCAGGGCCTGCTCGCCCTCATCGAGGCCGCGGAGCGCCAGTCGTCGATCCGTCGGTTCGTCCACCTGAGCGTCCCCGCGGCGCCGGAAGCGCTCGAGCGGCGGCTGCCGTATCTCGTTTGGAAACGCGCGGTCGATGCCCGTCTCGAGGGTTCGAAGGTTCCGTACGCCATCCTTAGGCCGTCGGCCCTCTTCGCCCGCGGGGACGTCCTCCTAGGGGTCCTCCTCCGGACCGCCCACCGGTACGGGGTGCTACCGATGTTCGGCGAGGGAACGGCGCACCTCTCTCCCCTCAGTACGGCCGATCTCGCCCGCATCGTTCGACTCCGCCTCGAAGGCGGGGCCTCGAGCACCTCCGATCTCGGCGGGCCGGAGCGCTTCACCTACCGGGAGCTCGCGGAGCTCATCTTCCGCGTCTTGGGCCGACGACCCCGATACTGGCGGCTCTCCCCCCCAGGCGCCCGACGGCTCGCCCGGTTCCTCGAGGCCGTCGGTTCGACCCTCCTCTACGAATACGAGGTCGAGTGGCTCTTGAGCGACCGGCTCGGCCTTCCACCCGCAGAACTACCCGGCCGCGCCCTCGAATCCGTCGAGCCGTACCTGGCCATCGAGGCGCTCCGGTGGCGAACGGGCCATCCTACGCCGAGCTCTCCCGAGAACCACGGTTAGATTTATCCCAAGAACCGCCCCATGACGTCCCGATGGACGCCTCGGACCTCGAACGGCGACTGACCGAATTCCAGGGGATCGCCAATGAGGTCCTCACCGACGTGAAGGACATCACGCCCCAACAGGTGAAGCATTGGATCGTGAGCCCGTTCCTCGTGGCCCTCGGATGGGACCCCCACGACAAGAAGCAGGTCTTCCTCGACTATCCGACCAAGTTCGACGGCGGGCACGCGGACTACGCCCTCCTGGACCCGTCGGGGCGCCCCCGCCTCGTCCTCGAGGTCCACCCCGCGAACACGAGCTCCCGCAGCGCGGTGGAGGACGCCGCGAAGAAGGCCCGCAGCGTCGGTGCGCCCCTCGCCCTCCTCACGGACGGCGCGGAGTTCTCCCTCTGGCACATCCCGGAGAAGGAGTCCCCCACGCCCCTCTTCATCCTGCTCTTGAAGGACCTCGGGGAGAACGCCGAGGCGCTGCTCGGCCTCACGGCCGAGTACCGCCTCTCCGACACGGGGATCGAGCAGCTCCGCCGCAGCGCGATCCGCCTCGCCGTCCTCCAGATGCTCGAGGAGAACTCGGAGAAGACCTTCGACGCGATGGTCGACTGGGTGCGGTCCCAGGTCGCCCCGGGCGAGCTCGACGAGGCGACCGAGGTCGCCATCCGGGACGCCACGATGATCTGGCTCACGGAGGAGCACTTCTCGCTCCCGGCGTTCTCGGGCTCGGTCGGCGCCCATCGCCCGCACGAGCTCAGGACCACCAACGCCCGGGACTGGGAGGCGTTCCCGAAGGGGCCGAACGGGACGTTCCAGTACAAGTTCGACTCCTCGAAGAGCCTCGACGTCCGGCAGAGCGCGAAGGAGGTCCTCCAGGCGCTGCGGATGCAAGGCCTCCGGACGCACACCGCGACGGCGTTCGGCGGCTTCTACTACGCCCTGCGGCAGCGGGCGGGCCTGCCGATCGCCAAGGCCGCCAAGTAGGCGTCCTGGGCGCGGTCGGTCGCGACCGGACGAGGTCCGCTCAGCTCGCGGACCGGACGACCCAGCTGCGGAGCCCCGCCGGCTCGAGGGCAAAGTCGACGACCCGCCCGCCGGCGGCCGTGACGGCCTTCGCGACGTTCGCCCGCCGCTCGTAGTCGCAGAAGAGCAGGATGTATCCCCCGCCCCCGGCCCCGACGAGCTTCCCGCCGAGGGCGCCCGAGGCCCGGGCCTTCGCGTAGAAATCGTCGATCCGCGGGTTGGAGATCCCGTCCGTGAACTGCTTCTTCAGCTGCCACCCTTCATCGAGCAGCTTGCCCATCTCGTCGATGCGTCCCCGGAGGAGCTCGTTCTTCATGTCGATCGCGAGCCGCTTCGTCGCGTCGAGGGCCTCGACCGTGCCGGGCCGCTTTTCGGCGTAGCTCGCCTGCTGGCGCTCGATGAGGTCGTTCGAGTAGTGGCTCGTGCCGGTGTAGCAGAGCAGGAGCCGGTAGGCGAGTTCGTTGAGGACGTCCGGGGCGATCCTCAGCGGGTTCACGATCGTCGTGCGGCCGTTGAACTCCATGAAGTTGAACCCGCCGAACGCCGCGGCGTACTGGTCCTGCCGACCGCCCTTCACGCCGAGCTCCTCCCGCTCGATCCGGTAGGCGAGCTCGGCGACATCGTAGGCCGTCCAGGGTTCCTTGAGGTACTGCTGGAACGCCCCGACGATCGCCACGGACATCGTCGAGGAGGAGCCGAGGCCGGTCCCCGGGGGGGCGTCGGAGTGCAGGAAGAGCTCGTAGGAGCGTCCGGAGGCGCCGTCCTCTCCGGGCGGCCGGAGGACCTTGAGGGCCGCCTTCACGAGATCGAGCTCGCCGTTGTAGACGAGGTCGTCCGCCCGTTCGTAGTTCGCGGTCAAGTTGTAGTCGAGCGAGTGGACCTGGACCGCACCGGCCCCCTCCTCCCGGACCGAGAGGGTCGCGTAGGCGAACTTGTCGATCGTGCAGTTCAGCACGGCGCCGCCCTGCTCCTCCGGGTAGGGGGAGACGTCGGTCCCGCCGCCGGCGAAGCTCACCCGCAACGGGGCCTTGCTCCGCACGATCGGCATGCCGAATCCGCCTAGGGCGCCCTAGGCTTAACCGTGCCGAGGGCTCGGGGCGGGTCGGCCGAGGAGCGCACGATTGCCCTAACGGCCCGAGCCGCATGTCGATCCC
>DASYZN010000004.1:0-1668 GCA_035946105.1 Thermoplasmata archaeon
TCCTATCGGTCCGCCGCTGGCGCACCCTCTCCGATCTGCTGAAGCTCCTCGACCGTTCCGCACCGCAGCTCCGCTCGGTCGACGCGGTCTTCGTCCCCGCGGCGCTTTCGGATTTCACCCTTCGGGCCGCTCCGGGGAAGATCGCGTCCCGGACGAACCCGAAGCTCCGGCTCGATCTCGCCCGCGCTCCGAAGCTCCTCCCTCGCCTCCGGCGGCTCGTGCGCCCGCCCGCGTGGACAATCGGCTTCAAGCTCGAGGTCGGCCGGACCGACGCAGAACTCCGGTCGGCGGCCCTCGCCTTCCGGGCCGAGCACGGCCTCGACTGGGTCGTCGCGAACGACCGCGCCACGATGGGGTCCGACCGCAGCGACGCCCTGATCGCGGGGCCGCAGGGACGCACGCACTGGGTCCACGGCGCGAAGCTCGAGGTCGCGGGGAAGCTCCTGGACGACCTCGGAGCCTCGCTGCCGCCCGTCGGAATCCCCGCGAGCGGGGCACGGGGCGCGGCCGCCCGATCCCCCCGGCGCGCCGCATCCTCCCGGCGGGGGACCCCGTCGAAACGGCGACCCCGATCGGTCTGAGCCGCCCACCTTAATAGCCGGCCCGAATGGGCGGCGTTCGAAGGGAACGGACGATGGTCAAGCTCGCGGAATGGCGGGGCAAAGAGGTCTTTCGACGGTACGGCCTTCCCCTCCCCAAGGGCCAGGTCGTCCGGACGGGGGCAGAGGCTCGGGAGGCGACGCGGTCGGGGAAGGTCCCGTTGCCGTGCGTCGCGAAGGCCCAGGTGCTCTCTGGGGGCCGGGGGAAGGGCGGGGCCGTGCGGTTCGCCTCGTCTGCCGAGGAGGCCGCCGAGGTGACTCAGGCGATCCTCGCCCTCGAGTTCAAGGGAGAGCCGGTCCGGGAGGTCCTGCTCGAGGAGAAGGTGGCGCTCCGACGGGAGTTCTACGTCGCCCTCGCCCTCGACCGTTCGGCCCGCCTGCCCGTCCTCATCGTGAGCGCCCACGGGGGGGTCGAGATCGAGTCCGTCGAGGAATCGGCGATCCTTCGGATCCCGATCCAACCGTTCGTCGGCCTGGTCGGCTATGAGAAGCGGCGGGTCGCGGAGGTTCTCGGTCTGTCGGGGGAGCTCAAATCCTCCCTCTTCGATCTCTTGTCGAAGCTCTGGTCGATCTTCCAGCAGGAGGATGCCGAGCTCGTCGAGATCAATCCGCTCGCCGAGACCGACCGGGGCCTCGTCGCCCTCGACGCCAAGGTCATCGTCGAGGACGACGCCACGTTCCGCCACCCGGGATACGCCGAGATCCGCGACGACCGAACCCCGCTCGAGGAGATCGCCCGGGAGCAGGGGATCGCCTTCGTGCAGCTCGACGGGAACCTCGGGGTCATCGCGAACGGGGCCGGGCTCACCATGGCGACGCTCGACGTGCTGGCCGAGCTCGGAGGGAAGCCGGGGATCTTCCTCGACCTCGGGGGCACCGACGACCCCGCCAAGGTGACCGAGGCGTTCCTCCTCCTGTCGAAGGCGCATCCGAGCGCGGTCTTCCTGAACATCTTCGGGGGCGTGACCCGCTGCGACACGGTCGCCCGCGGCCTCGTGGAGGCGCTGCAGAAGGTTCCCGAGGGGGAGCGCTTCCCGCTGGTCGCGCGGATCCGCGGGAACAACGAGGC
>DASYZN010000005.1:0-2559 GCA_035946105.1 Thermoplasmata archaeon
GTTGATGTCGGTCCGCGACGCGGTCGACCGTCGCCGTCCGAAGTTCGTTCGGACCGCGTCCCACCGATACTGGCGGATCGGCCGGCGGAACTCCTGGCGGCGCCCGAGGGGCCTCCAATCGAAGCAGCGTCGGCACTACGGGTATCGACCGGTCGTCGTCAGCATCGGATTCGGATCGCCTCGTCGGACCCGCGGGCTCACCCCGACGGGGTTCCGACCGGTCCTCGTCCGCACGCCCGATGAGGTCAAGAAGCTCGACCGTTCGAGCGACGCCGCCGTGATCGCCCGTACCGTCGGGACCCGCCGCCGACTCGTCCTCGAGGAGACCGCGCGCAAGCTCGGGATCCACGTCCTCAACCCGATCACGCGCGACCGCAAGGAGGAGTGAGTGCCCGATCTCTCGAACCAGCGCCGCATGGCCGCCCTCCTGCTGAAGTGCGGGGAGGGACGGGTCTGGATCGACCCGGCGAGCCAGGAGGAGATCGCGGACGCCGTGACCCGTTCCGACGTCCGCAGCGCGATCAAGGCCGGGGTCATCCGGGCCCAGCGGATCGTCGGGACGTCGCGCAGCCGGGCGAGGGCCCTCGCGATCGAACGATCGAAGGGACGGCACCGCGGTCCGGGATCGAGGCGGGGCTCTCCCTACTCGCGGGTCCCTCGCAAGGAGCGTTGGATGAACCGGATCCGCGCCCAGCGGGAGCTGCTGGCCGAGCTGCGCTCGGCGAAGCGGATCGAGCCGAAGGCCTACCGGGCCTTCTATCGGCACGCCAAGGGCGGCATGTACCGCAGCCGGGCCCACCTCCTATTGAACCTCCGGCTCGCGGGCGTGCTCAAGGAGGTCAAGTCGTGAGCGACGGCCCCCGCTACAAGGTCCCGTTCCGTCGGCGCCGGGAGGGCCGGACCGACTATCGGGCCCGGTTGAGGCTCCTCAAGTCCGGCCGCCCGAGGGCCGTCGTCCGGTTCAGCCGGGGCCGGGTGCTCGTCGCGCTCACGACCTACCATCCCGAGGGGGACCGGGTCCTCGCCGCGGCCGAAAGCCGGGAGCTGACCCGCATCGGCTTTCCTTCCGGGCGATCCGTCTCGACGCCGGCCTCCTACCTCACGGGCTACCTCGCGGGCCTGCGGGCGCGCGCCGCCGGGGCCGAATCGGCCGTGCTGGACGTCGGACTTCGGCGCCCGACGAAGGGCGGTCGATTGATGGGCGCGCTCCGCGGGCTGCTCGACGCCGGGCTCACGATCCCCCATGGCGAGGAGCGATTCCCCTCCGCGGACCGGCTGAACGGCTCCCACCTGAAGACAAAGCTGCCGAAGCCCCTCGAGGCGTTCAAGTCGGAGCTGCCGGCGCAGGTGCCCCGCATCCGGGGGCCTGCATGAGCGCGGCGGCGGCCCCATCGGGCCCCCCGCCCGGCGGACCCGGGGGCCACGCCTACGGAGGCGCGCCCCCGCCGCCCCCGTGGGTGCCGAAGACCGAGCTCGGCCGCAAGGTCCACTCCGGGGAGATGGGCTCCATGGCCGAAGCGCTGCGCTCCGGACTGCCGCTGCGCGAGGCGCAGATCGTCGACAAGCTCCTCCCGATGCTCCACGACGAGGTCCTCGACGTCAACATGGTCCAACGGATGACCGACTCGGGTCGGCGGTTCAAGTTCGCCGTGACCGTCGTCGTCGGGAACGGCGACGGCTACGTCGGCCTCGGCCGGGCGAAGGGACGGGAGGTCGGCCCGACGATCCGGCGGGCGATCGACCGGGCGAAGCTCACGATCATCGAGGTGTTCCGAGGCTGTGGGAGCTGGGAGTGCGGCTGCGGACGCTCCCACACCGTCCCGTTCCAGGTCCGGGGCCGTTCGGGCTCGGTCGTCGTCACCTTCAAGCCGGCCCCCCGGGGCGTCGGCCTCGCGGTCGGCGACGTGACGAAGCCGATCCTGCGGTTCGCCGGGATCACCGACGCCTGGGGGTACACAGACGGCCACACGAAGACGACGGTGAACTACGCCCAGGCGGCGTTCCGCGCCCTCCTCGCCCTCTCCGATCTCAAGGTGACCCCCGAGGACCGCGATCGGCTGAAGATCGTGCGGGGCGCCGTCGGCCACTCGATCCTCCCGCCGAAGGAGGAGGGACCGCCGGGCGGTCCGCGGGGCGGCCGGCGCGGTCCGGGTCGAGGGGGCGGACGCCGCGGCGGCCCGCCGCGGCGCGGCATGTCGAGCGGCGGTGCCGGCGGAGGGCCCCGTCCTCCCCCGGGCGGCCCGAGGAGATGAGCGGCTGGTGACGTGGATCGTGATCCGGGTCCGGGGCGGCCTGCATGCCCGCGGGGACATCCTGGAGACCCTCGAGTTCCTCCACCTGACGAGGCCGAACCACGCCACGGTGATCCCCGAGGCCCCTTCGTTCCGCGGCATGCTCTACAAGGTGCAGGGCTACGTGACGTGGGGCGAGGCGGAGCCCGAGACGATCGGACTCCTCCTGAAGCAGCGCGGGGAACGGCCCCCGACCGATGGGGGCTTGACGAAGGCGACGGCGAAGACCGGCGAGCTCGGCGACCTCGCCGGGGCCGTCCACCAGCAG
>DASYZN010000006.1:0-7930 GCA_035946105.1 Thermoplasmata archaeon
AGGCGGTCTCCTTGGGATCCGCGCGCAACCGGATGCCGAGGAGCCGCTCGACCTTTCGAATGGTCGGGTCCGGGGGGCGGAAATTCCCCGATTCGAGCTTCAGGACGAGCGACTTCTTCTCGTTGAGACGCTTCCCGAGCTCCTCCGGGCTCCAGTTGCGGGCCTCGCGGGCGATCCGGATCCGGTGACCCCAGTCCTGGGCGAGCTCCATCTCGGGGAGCTCGGCGAAGAGGTCGCGTTCCTCCGTGTTCCTCGGACGCCCGCCGCGCGGGGGAGCCGAGGAGGCCCTTCCCGTCGGGGCCGGGGGCCGCTCCGAGGGGGCGATCAGCGGGTCGAGGACCCGGCCGAACCTCCGGCAGGCCTCGCAGACCCTGAGCACGGACCCTTCGATCTCGACGCGGTACGTC
The DNA here is from genome assembly GCA_035946105.1 of Thermoplasmata archaeon. Lineage (GTDB taxonomy): Archaea > Thermoplasmatota > Thermoplasmata > Lutacidiplasmatales > UBA184 > Lutacidiplasma. The sequence goes on from DASYZN010000006.1 coordinate 408, forward strand.
GCCTCGGCCTCCTGGCCGCACATCTCGCAGATCATCCGCTCGTCCCCCCCGCCCTCGGACGCTTCGGCGTCGGTCCCTCGGGCCGCTCCCGCGTCCGCCGTCGGGCCTCCATGCGGCGGCGGCCCTCCTCGAACCGGGCCCGCTCCTCGTCCGTGGAGAGCGTGAGCGGCCGCACGGGGGTCGGTTGGCCCGACGGATCGACGGCGACCATCGTGATGTACGCGTGGATCACCGGTCGCTTCGGACCGCCGCGCAGGTCCTCCGATCGCGCCTCCACCCAGACCTCCATGGACGAACGGCCCACGTAGGTGAGCCGGGCGTCGAACTCGACGACGTCTCCCACGTGGACCGGTGCCAGGAAGTCGACCCGGTCAAAGGAGGCCGTCACGCAATCCATCTGGGCGTGCCGCGTCGCGGTGACGTAGGCGACCCGATCGACCTCGGAGAGGATGACGCCGCCGAAGACGTTGCCCATGAAGTTCGCATCCGTCGGCACCATGAGCCGGACGACGGTGGCGCGGCTTCCGGGAACCCCCCCGACCTCCCGGTCCGGCACTCGGGACCCACTCTCAGCGCCCCCGGGATCGCCCCCGGGAGCGGCTGGGGCCAGACGCCGGGGGTTAATCCGTTTGCTCGGAGCGGACCACGCGCCCAAGCGGCCGTCGATCCTCCCCACGGTTTCCGTCGAGAAGGCTTCGGCAACAACGCCTAAATAGGGGCACCTTTTCGGCGCGCCCGGAGCCGCACGGAATGGCGCAAAAGCCCCACCTCAACATCGTCTTCATCGGCCACGTGGATCACGGGAAGTCGACCACCGTCGGCCGCCTGCTCCTCGACACCGGGATCATCCGTCAGGAGGAGATCGACAAGTACCGCGCCGAGGCCGAGGCGAAGGGGAAGGCGACGTTCGAGTTCGCCTGGGTCATGGACGACCTCAAGGAGGAGCGGGAGCGCGGCGTCACGATCGACATCGCGCACCGCCGCTTTGACACCCAGAAGTACTACTTCACCATCATCGACGCTCCCGGGCACCGGGACTTCGTCAAGAACATGATCACGGGGACGAGCCAGGCGGACGCCGCCGTGCTCGTCGTCAGCGCGGCCGACGGCGTCCAGGAGCAGACCCGGGAGCACATTTTCCTCGCCCGGACGCTCGGGGTCGCCCAGATCATCTGCGCGATCAACAAGATGGACCGCCAGGAGGTCAACTACGCCGAGAAGAAGTACGAGGAGGTCAAGGAGGAGCTGACGAAGCTCCTCAAGAACGTCGGCTTCAAGGTCGACCAGCAGATCGTCTTCATCCCGATCTCCGCCTTTAAGGACGACAACATCAACAAGGCCTCCCCGAACATGGGCTGGTTCAAGGGGCCGAACCTCCTCCAGGCGCTCGACAACCTCAAGGTCCCCGAGAAGCCGACGGACAAGCCGCTGCGGCTCCCCGTCCAGGATGTCTACACGATCACGGGGATCGGGACCGTCCCGGTCGGCCGGGTCGAGACGGGCCGCCTCAAGGTCGGCGACAAGGTCGTCTTCATGCCCGGGGGGAAGTCCGGTGAGATCAAGTCCGTCGAGATGCACCACGAGTCGGTGCAGGAGGCGATCCCGGGCGACAACGTCGGGTTCAACGTCCGCGGCATCGACAAGAACGACATCCGCCGCGGCGAGGTCGCCGGTCCTGCCTCGAGCCCGCCGACCGTTGTGGAGAGCTTCACCGCGAACATCCAGGTGCTGAACCATCCCTCGGTCATCACCGCCGGCTACGCCCCGGTCTTCCACTGCCACACGGCCCAGGTCGCCTGCGAGTTCACCGAGCTCCTGAAGCGCCTCGACCCGAAGACGGGCCAGGTCGCCGAGGAGAACCCGCAGACCCTGAAGACCGGCGACGCCGCGGTGGTCAAGATCACGCCGAAGCGTCCGCTCGTGATCGAGAAGTACAAGGAGTTCCCCCAACTCGGCCGGTTCGCGGTCCGCGACATGGGCCAGACCGTCGCCGCCGGCGTCGTCGTCGACGTCAAGAAGCGCGAGGGATAGGCCGCTCGGCCCGTCCGATCGGTCTCGCACGCAGATCGGGGGGATCCATGGCGCAGAAGGCCCGCATCTCCTTAAGCGGCATCGACAGCCAGAAGGTCGACTCGGTCTGCAAGATGATCCGGGAGATCTCCCAGCGGACCGGGGTCGAGATCGCGGGGCCGATCCCGCTCCCCACGAAGCGCCTGCGCGTGCCGGTCCGCAAGGGTCCGGACGGGGGCGGCTCGAGCACGATCGACCACTGGGAGATGCGGATCCACAAGCGGCTCATCGACATCGATGCCGACGAGCGGGCCCTGCGCCAGGTGATGCGCATCCAGGTCCCCGACGGGGTCAACATCGAGATCGTCCTGAAGAGCTGACGTTCGATCCGTGTTCGCGCCCGGAACGGGCCGCTACCTGTTAGCCGTCCTCGCCGCGCTTCTCGTCGCCCTCGCGCTCGTCGCCGCCGGGACCCTCCCCCGGTCCCTTGTCTACCTCGGCCTCGTCGCGATCGGCTTCGGCTACTGGGGGTTCTTCGCCGCGTTCTTCCGCGATCCCGACCGGACCATCGGGCCCGGGATCGTCTCCCCGGCGGACGGCCGCGTGACGCGGATCGATCGGGAGGGTGGGACGGTGCGGATCGCCGTGTTCATGAACGTCACCGACGTCCACGTGAACCGATTCCCGATGGCGGCCCGCGTCCTCGCCATCGCGACGTCCGGCGAGGGGTTCCGCCCGGCGTACGTTGCGGACGCCCAGCACAACCTGCAGCGCTCCTACCGGCTCGAGACGGAGATCGGCGAGGTCGAGGTGATCCAGATGACCGGGCTCGTCGCCCGCCGGCTCGTTTCGCTGGTCCGCGAGGGCGAGCGCCGGGCGAAGGGGGATCGGCTCGGGATGATCGTCCTCGGCTCGCGCGTCGACCTCCTCCTGCCGTCCGATCGCGTGCGCGTCTCCGCCGCGATCGGCGATCGGGTGCGGGCCGGGGAGACCCCGATCGCCCGGGTGCGGGCATGAGGCCCGGGAACCGCTGGCCCGCGAACCTCTCGACCCTGGCGAACGGCCTCGTCGGGGTCGGGGCGATCGCCTACGTGCTCGCCGGCAACAAGCTCTGGGCGATGATGCTCATCGTCTCGGGAATCGGGTTCGACGGCCTCGACGGATGGCTCTCGCGCCGCGCGGGGCTCGGGCCGTCCAAGTTCGGGCGGATCGCCGACTCCGTCGCCGACGCCGTCACCTTCGGGCTCGCCCCCGCGGCGCTCCTGATCGTCCACACGGACCAGGCGGGACTCTGGCAGCCCTGGAACGGATGGACCGAACTCGCCGGGGCGACCGTGGCGGCCCTCGCGCTCGGACGGCTCGCCTGGTTCACGGTCCGAAGCTTCCGGGAGACCGACTTCGTCGGCGTCCCGACGCCGCAGAACGCCCTCGCCCTCGTGGCGCTCCTCCTCTGGCTCGACGTGCCCGGGTTCGCCGGGATCGCGCCCGAGGCCGTCGCGATCGGCGCCATCGGCCTCGCCGTCCTGATGGTGGTGCCGATCCGGTTCCCGAAGATCCGCCGAGGGTCGGCCCTGCGATACCCGATGACGGGGACCGGCGTGGCGTTCGTCGTCGCGCTCCTGCCCCTGCAGTTCCGCCCCGCGCCCGGGACCGTCCTCGACGAGATCGGCCTCGCCGGGACGGCCGTCGCGACCGTCGGCGTCGCCGCCTACTACCTCCTCGGGCCCTTCACGGTCCACGGTCCCCCGGGGGCTCCGGAGGGCGAGGTCCGATGACGGCGCGACCCCCGGGCCCGTCGATCCACCGGGCCGCGTTGAACCGGCGCGAGGCGCTCCTCTTCGAGGCGGGGATCAAGCTCGGCGGGATCTTCCACCAGTACCTCGGGACCCCGGTCGCCCCGAGCACCGCAGCGACGCTCGCCCGGTCGATCGAGGCGGCCGTCGGGCTGCAGCCGTTCGTCGAGCGGGTCCGGGTCCGCATCGCCCCGGCGCGGGGCGGGCGCCTCGGCCTCGGCCGGTTCCGATACCGCTACCTGACCGCCGAGATGCTCTCGGCGTCCGTCACCCTCGTCGATGGGGCCTGCCGGGTCGAGGCGACCCTGACCCCGAGAGGGGACCTTCGATACCCGCTGATGCGCGTCGAGGAGATCTTGGAAACGGCCCCGGTCACGACCTCGACTCGATCGGGACGTACGGGAGGTCGACGGCGCCGACGTAGCGGCTCGTCGGCCGGATCAGCCTCAGGTCCTGGTACTCCTCGAGCACGTGGGCCGTCCAGCCGGCGACGCGGCTCGCGGCGAAGACCGGCGTGAAGAGGTCCTTCGGGATCCCGAGCAGGGTGTAGATGGATCCCGAGTAGAGGTCGACGTTCGGGTAGAGCCCCTTCTCGTCGTGGACCACGGTCTCCACCTGGCGCAGGAGGTCGAAGTAGCGGAGGTTCCCCTTCGCCTGCCCGACCTTCCGGGACCACTCCCGCAGGATCGTCGCCCTCGGGTCCTCGACCTTGTAGACCCGGTGGCCGAACCCCATGATCCGCTCGTGCCGGGAGAGCTTCGCCTTGACGACCTCGGCGGCCCGTTCGGGGGTCCCGATCTCGTCGAGGAGCTCCATGACCCGCTCGTTGGCGCCCCCGTGGAGGGGGCCCTTGAGGGTCCCGATCGCGCTGGTCACCGCCGAATAGAGGTCGGAGAGCGTGGAGGCCGTGACGCGGGCCGCGAACGTCGACGCGTTGAGCTCGTGGTCCGCATGCAGGATGAGGGCGACGTCGAGCGATTTCACCTCGAGCTCGCTCGCCTCGGTCCCCCGGATCGCGTGGAGGAGCCAGGCGGCGTGCGAGAGCTCGGGCGCCGGCGACGGCGGAGGGGCGCCGCGGCGGGCGCGGGCGAGATGGCCCAAGATCGTCGGGATGACCGCCGTGAGCCGCTGGGCGCCGCCGATCGAGCTCGCCCCGGGCTGAGTCTCCGCCGGCTCGAAGAGGGCGAGCGCGGAGACGGCGGTCCTCAGCGCGTCCATCGGGTTCGACCCGTTCGGCATCTCCGCGAGGATCCGAAGGATCGGGTCCGGGAGGGTCCGGAGCGCCGCGAGGCGGCTCCGAAGCTCGTCGAGCTGCCGGGCGGTCGGGAGCCGGCCGTACCAGAGCAGGTAGGCGACCTCCTCGAACGTCGAGTGCTTCGCGAGGTCGCGGATGTCGTAGCCCTGGTAGATGAGCCGGCCCTGGTGGCCGTCGATGAAGCAGATCCTCGATTCGAGGGCGATGACGTCCTCGAGGCCGCGCTGCACCACGTCGTCGACCAATCCCGTTCCCCCCAGTTCCTCGACGGCTCGGCTATCCGGGCCGGGTTAATCCGTTTGCCCCGGCTCGGCGAGGCCGGGCGCGGGCCGCTCCGCCGGGGGATCGGTCGGCGCGGCCGGCGGGGAGACCGCGGGCCTCCTCCGCGCCGAAGCGAGCGCCGCGGCGGCCCAGAGCGGGAGCGACACCAGGAGCCCCGCGGCGGAGACGAGGAAGGTCAACCGGTAGCTCCCGAAGACGGAGAGGACCCCGGAGAGGCCGGCCCCCGCGATCGCCGCGATCCCGCCGAGGGCACTGTTCACCCCGAGCAGCGTGCCGGCGTCGCGCCCTTCGAGGGCCCGGAACAGGATGATCGAGGAGGCCGTCGAGTAGAAGGCGATCGCCCCGCCGAGCACGCCGAACGCGACCAGGTTCACTAAGAAGGCGGAGGCGACGACGAGGGGGACGAACGTGAAGCCCGCCACGGCGAGGTAGCCGAGCGCGCGGACGTAAGTCGACGAGCGGACCAGCGGGTCCGCGCCCCGCCGGCTCGTGATCGCCCCGCTCGAGGGGAAGACGAGCGCCTGGGTGGCGTTGTTCGAGAGGTTGACGAGGAAGATCGAGGCGGCCCCGAGCCCCGCGGCGTACAGGTAGGGCGTGTAGGAGATGTTGAACAGGTTCGAGGTGAGGTTGAACAGGAACGTGGCGGCGAAGATCAGGGGGAGCTCGTGGCGCGCCTCTTCCCGGATCCATCGTCGGAACCGGGCCAGCCCGAGGGCCGAGAGCCTCGGCCGCTTCGGGAAGAACGGGAAGCCGCCCTTGAGCGCGTCGAGGTGCCGGATCCGGGAGGCGAGGCTCTCCGGGTGGCTCGCGACGTGGGCGGTCGAGAGCGGCGACGGGGCGTCCCGGACCCCCCAGGCGACCGCCCCAACGCTCGCCATCGCGAGGAGGGCGAGGACGTAGAGGAGCGGGAGCAGGGAGAGGCCCGCGGTGAGCCAGAAGTACCCTCCGAGGAGCCCGGCGATCGAGCCGAGCATGCTCATCAGCTGGAAGGAGGCGAAGGCGCTCGGCCGTTCGGCGGCGCCGAACTTCTCGAGGATCAGGAGGTTCGACGCGCTCGCCCCGGCCGGCGCGATGAACCCGACGATCGTGTAGACGACGAAGAGGACGGCGATCGATTGCACCGAGGCGATGGCGAAGTAGAGGAGCCCGAAGGCGGCGTAGTTCAGGAGGAGGAGCTTGCGTCGGGTGGGATAGTGGTCGGCGATCCAGCCCCACACCATCGAGGCGAGGATGACGGCCCCGTTGAACAGGGTCGCCGCCAGGGCGACATCGGTCCACGCGCCGTGGAGCGGGATGAGGATGAGCAGCGGCAGGACGACCCCGAACGCCGAGGTCGCCGCGTTGATCGGGATGAACGCCACGAGCCAGGGCCGGGCGAGCCAACGGCTCGGCCGGGTCGTGAGCTTCCGATCCATGTTCGACGGCGCCGGCCGACGGCGGGAGCCCCTTATTCCCTCATCGCCGGACGCGCAGCCGGCTCCGCGGCCCGTTCTCCGACGACATCGTCGGGGCAACTCTTATAACAGGGGGCACGTGTGACGCCCCCGTCGGCCCAGGTGGACCAAGTGGCGATCGGCTTCGTCTTGATCAGCACGGCGCCGGCCAAGGAGCACGAGGTCTACACGGAGCTCCTCCGGGTGAAGGGGATCGTCGAGCTCCACCCGCTCTTCGGGGAGTACGACCTCATCGCCAAGGTCGAGGCGGAGGACTTCAACGCCTTGGGCCAGCTCGTGGTGGACAAGATCCGCGCCGTGCCCGGTGTCATCGACACCAAGACCCTCACCGGCATCAAGTTCTGAAGGAAGGCAGAGGAAACGATGTTCGAAACGTTGACCATGGACGCCGCGCTCGAGGTCGGATTCTCCCAGTTCACCGCGATCCTCCTCCTGGTCTTCGGCCTCTTCCTCATCCTCGCCGGGATCTTCACGGCCTACTTCGGCAGCGGGAAGAGCCGGACGATCGGCGTCGTCCTGCTCGTCGTCGGGGTCGTCGTCGGCATCGCCACCGCGCTCTACTACCACAATGCGACCGGGGAACTGTCGACGCTCATCGAGGAGTCCCTCCTCGTGATCGTCGCCGCCGTCATCGGCGCCTTGGCGGCCGTCGCGATCTTCCTGGTCGCGATCATGAAGTCGTAGGACCCGCCGGCGGTCGGGCCCCGGAGGGCCGCGTGGGGCGACGGC
>DASYZN010000007.1:0-2901 GCA_035946105.1 Thermoplasmata archaeon
CCGACGCGCGACGGTCTACGCGGGGAAGTACATCTCCGCGTTCCTGGCGTCCACCACGGCGGTCGTCCTGTTCGCCGTCCTCCTCCTGGCGAACGGGACGTACTACTTCGGCCTCGGCGCCTTCACGGAGGGGTTCGCCGCCTCCTTCGCGCTGGCGATCGTCTACCTGCTGGCGCTCCTGGGGGCCGTGTTCCTCTTCAGCTCCCTCTTCAAGACGAGCACCTACGCCACCTTGATCACCGCGGTCCTGTTCCTGTTCGGCTTCACGATCCTCCAGCTCGTCATCGCGAGCCTCCTGAACTCCACCCCGTGGTACCTGCTCACCTACGCCGACACCGTCATCGGGGGGGTCTTCAACACCTCCTGCGACAGCGCCCCGGGAACCCACCTCTGCTCGAGCCCCGGGCCGGGCGGGACCACCTTCACGCACACCGTCACGAACGCCTCGATCCCGGAGGGAGTCGGCATCATGCTCGCCTATTTCCTCATCACGACGGTCCTCGGCCTCCTGTTCTTCGAGCGCGAGGAATTCACTTAGGCGATCGTCGCGGGTCGACCCGCGGGCGGGGGGCGTCGTCCCCCGCCCTCGCCGTCCGTCCTATCTATCCGGGCCCCCCCGTCGCCTGATCCACCCCGGGGCGACAGGGGCGCCCTACGCCGTCCTTACTGACCGACCGACCCGTCGCGGGGCAGGTGCATCGCGCGCGCGAGCAGGATCCAGAACGCCGCCGCCCCCTCCAGGAGCGGTCCGAACGGGTCGAACGAGGGCGCCGGCGGGTTCGCCGCGAGCTCCATCGCCTGGCGGGACTCCAGCACCTCGTCGCGTTCGATCCGGCCCTCGTCGCAGAGGGTCTGGCCGTTTCGAAGGCAGCCTTGGCACGTGGCGACGTGGCGGTCCCAGGCGTTCATTCGCTCGGCGAACCGGCGCTCGAGATGCTCGACCTTCCGCGCCGGTCGGGTCGGAGCGCGGTCATGGGCCGGGCGAGGTCGGCGCGAGGTCGCGTGGTTCGGGCTCGTTCGGGGGCGGCGGGTCTCGGTGGTCGTCATCGGATCATCCCTCAGACTTATCATAGGGCGGACCTTTCGGTCCCCTGTCGGGCCCGACACGTCGTTCTCGTCGGAACGGTCCCCGGTACGCCGTCGTCGACGGCCCCGACACGTGTCGGACTACAGGCGTGAAGCGGAGCGAACGGGACGAACTTCGCCGCTACGTCGAGGTGCTGGAGCGCGACCACCCCGAGTGGAACGCCCGGCAGGTGGCGGAGGAGCTCGCGTCCCGGGCGGGGGTCGCCTATGGGAACTGGCTCGACGACACTCCCGAGGAGGATTCGAGGATCCGGGCGATCCAGCGCTGGCGGGGATCGTCGAAGTGGTCCCCGACCGGCCCTATCGCGAGGCTCTCCTTCCCCCACCTCTGGCCGGTCGGGGAGCGGCAGCGCCAGGAGGTCGACGCGGGGTACCAGCCATCCCAGAGGGTCTCGGTCGGCTCCTGGCGGGTCTTCCTATACAACTGCGGTCCCGACGTGGTCCGGGACGTCAAGGTCCTCCTTGACGAGGTCCTGGTGACGTATTCGCCCTCGATCGTCTCGGGTCGGTTCACCGAGCTCCAGTGGCAGAAGATCGACGCGATCCGCCGGGAATGCCTCACCGTCGACGACCAGCCGTTCTTCGACCACCAATTGAACGTCCAGTTCGTCCTCGCCAAGGGGACCCATGAGGCCCGCCTCGAGGGCGTTCTGCGGCTCGATCCCGTCCAAGGGTGGCGCTCGTTCGCTTCCGGCGAGGGCCGCTCCCGGGAGATCGAATAACGGGGTCCGATCAGGCGAGGGCGATCACCGCGACGCCTCGATGGGCCTCCCAGGCACCCCGGGACCCCCCCGAAAGGGACGACGTCCAACCGACCGGGGGACCGACCCAACGCACGCGGTGGCACGTCCCGGCTTCGGGGAACGAACGACGGGGTTTCCCACGTCCGAGGTCTGGGCCGTTTCCTATTCGGACCGGCGATTGCCGCTACATCGGGACGATGTAGAGCGTGACGACGACCGGCCCCTGGTAATCGAGGTGCGGAAAGCTGTGGGTGGCGTCGAAGTAGCTCACGTAGGGGGCCAGCATGGTGAGGGAGATCCCGGCGCTCCCGTTCGCGGAGAGAGACAGGGGGAGGTTCGAGCCCGTCACGTTGAACGGCACGCGGAACGGACCGCAAGGGGCGATCCCCGCGGGCCAGGCGCCCATCCCTAGTACGCTCGTGAACGCGACCTTCTCCAGGCTCCCGCATTGCAGCGGATACTCTGGGCAATGGAGCGCCAGCGTCGTGGTGAACGTCTGGCCCTGGCTAACGTTGATCCCACTCGTGACGCCGATCTCGTTGAAGTTCTGATCTCGCCAGATCACCGAGGTCACGTTGTCGAACCAGCCGCCCGGTGCGGGGCCTTGCGATGCGGCCGCGTTCTGGGAGGGAGCCGCTTGGGCGGGCGTCCCCGGGACCGGGACCCCGGGTTCACGAGCGACCTGCGCGGGTGATCCACCGGGAACGGCGCCTGGCGAGCTCTGGGTCCTCGGGGTCTCACGGAAGCTGGCGGGGCCGATCGCGAGGCCCCCGGCGAGGGCGATCACGCCGATCAAGACCAGCGCCGCGGTCGTCGAGAGCCCCCGACCCCTTCGGATCCCGAGCCTCCGGTTCGAAATCGAATGAAGGATCCGCATCGGGTTGCCTCGGACGGTCCCCGCCTGAGGTTCGGCCGGGTCGCCGATGTTCGAATCCCGAGATGCCGTATAGCACCTCCCTAACCCAACCATTGCGGAGTCGTGGGGCTCGCCGTCCTCCTGGGCCAGCCGGTGTCTCATGGAAACCTCCCGGAATGGGAGGCAAGGGGGTGATCCGGTCGATCTGCCCGACGT
>DASYZN010000008.1:0-5120 GCA_035946105.1 Thermoplasmata archaeon
GTCTTCTTCGGCCAGAAGATCGCCTGGATCGAGTCGAAGGCGAACTTCGGCGACGACGTCGAGCTCAAGAAGAACCTCCGCCGCCAGCTCGGCCCGTACACCGAGCTCTTCGGCGAGGGGGCCGTGGTCTACTGGTACGGCTACGTCGACAACGCCGACTCGCCGCCGGGGATCCTGCTCTGGGACGGGCCGACGATCGAGTCGATCACGCCGGTCCTGGCGGAGCCGCACGGCCATCGAACGACGACCGGGGCCGCTCCCGCTGCTCCCCCGTCGTGAGGTCGCGCTCGACGACCATCCCCCGGGCGAGCTCCTGGGGTCCGACGAGGATCGCGCGGCGGGCGTTCCGACGGGCCGCCTCTCGAAGCTGCCGGGAGAGCGACCGACCGAGCAGATCGAGGTCGGCGGAGGTCCCCTGGGCCCGAAGGTGCCGGGCGATCTCGAGGGCCACGGGGGCCTCGGCCGGGGTGACGGCGATCACGTAGGTGTCGAGGCCGGGCTCCCCGGACGGCCAGCGGCCGTGGCTCTTGAGGAGGTTCTCCAGCGTCTGGTCCCCGATCGCGAGCCCGACGGCGGGGGTCGGCGGCCCGCCGAACAGCTCGACCAGGCGATCGTAGCGCCCGCCGCCGAAGATCGATCGTCCTTCCCCCGACCGGGCGAACGCCTCGAAGATCGTCGAGGTGTAGTAGGCGAGGCCCCGGACAGTGCCGGGGTCGTAGGCGATCCGGTCGGCGATCCCGGCGGGGCCGGCGAGCTCGAAGAGCCGCGTGAGCCTCTCGAGGGCCGCGACGCTGGGCGCCGGCAGTCCGTCGGGGTCGATCCGCGCGAGCGCCTCCCGAGCCTGGGAGGCCGAGCGGGGGGATCGGCCCGTCGCGAGCTCGTCGACGGTGCGCTCCGCGGCCTCCTTCGAGAGCCCGGACGCCTCGAGCTGGCCGACGATCTCGGGTCGTGGGAGCTTGCGGGCCCGGTCGATCGCTCGGAAGTACCCGGGAAGGTCGGTCGCCCCGCGCCGCCGGCCGAGGCCCTCCGCGAGCTCGCGGTCGTTCACCCGGAACTCATAGAGTCCTTCGGCCCCCGACGCATCCAGGATCAGGGCGGCCGTTGAGAGGAGCTCCACCTCGGCCTCGATCCCCGCTACCCCCAGGAGGTCGAGGTTGAACTGGAAGAACTCGCGGGTGCGCCCGAGCTGGGGCTCCTCGTAGCGCCAGAGCTTGGAGACGGTGAACCACTTCACCGGCATCGGTTCCGATTTCGCGCGGTCGACGAACACGCGGGCGAGCGAGGGGGTCGTCTCGGCGGCGAGCGCCACCGGACGGTCGCCCTTGTCGACGAACGTCCAGAGCTCCTCCCCGATCGACTCGCCGCTCTTCACCCGGTAGAGCTCGAGGCTCTCCACGGAGGGCGTCTCAAGCTCGACGAACCCGGCCCGCCGAGCCGCCTCCCGCATCCGCGACCGGATCGCGCTGCGGGCCCCGGCGTCCGGGGGGAGATAGTCCCGGAATCCCCTCAGCGGGGCGAAGGTCACGGGGCGCTAGACCTTCGGTCCGCTCTTAACGGCTCCCGGCGGGGAGGACTCCGGCGGGGTGGGAACGAGCGGATCGAGGGCGCGGACGACCTTCTCATAGGACTCCATGGCCCCGGCGAAGTTCCGCTGCCGGAGCCGGGCGGCGAGCTCCTGCATGTCGAGGACGATCGGACGGACCTCCTCGCCCGCGCTGCCGCGCCGCGTCACCTCCGCCGCGCGTCGGGCGAGGTCACTCGCGAGCAGGGGACCGAGGATCGTCCAGAGACCCAACGTCCCTCGGGCGAGGATCGACTCCGCCTCGGCGCGGGAGCGCACGGCCGCGAGGCGCCGCCCCTCGCGAAACGGGCCGAGGGCGGGCCCAGGGTCGCCCCCGAGGGAGCGGATGCTCTCCGCGAGGGTCGTGCCGTTGGTCAGCAGCACGTCGACCGGGCCCCAGCCCTGCTCGAGGGCATCCAGTTGGTCCACCGCGGCGCGAAGGGCGCGCTCCGCGGGGAGGAGCTCCCCGGACGCGAGGGACCGGCGGGCCGCCTCGAGCTCGGGACGCCCCTCGGGGACCGGGAAGAGGGAGAGGAGCAATCGACGGCTCGCAAGCGCCGTCTCGTAGGTGTCCGTGAGCGACGCGGCCACGACGACGAAGAGGTCGCGCGCGAGCCGTTCGAGATCGAGGAGGGGGCCGGGGCCGTGGAGGGCCCGGGCCCGCTCCTCCAGCTCGGCGAGGTCGACGCCCTGCCGGCGGCCGATCTCGAGATAGTCGGCGATCCGGCGCCTCAGGGCGTCGGCGTCCTCGGCGCGGGACGGGGGCTTGGGGAGCTCGAGGGCGGTCCCCTCGTCCGAAGGCTCATGCGGGGCGGAGGGCAGCGAGGGGAACCGGGCCGGGTGGGCGATCTCCGCCGGCTGGGCGGACGGCGCCTGGGCGAGGCCCCCGAGCGCCTCCAAAAGCTCCTCGATCTGCGCCGCGTGCTCCGGGGCCGATCCCGGGGCTCCCGCGGCGAGGCGGATCGGATCGAAGAGCTCGGAGGAGAGGCCGCATCGCCCGCAGGCGTCCGACCCCTCGGGCTGGACGGTCCGGCAGGCCGGGCACTCGGTCATCGGCCGGCGCTCCGCCCCGGGGTCACGGCGATCCGGTCCGATGGGCGCCCGCGAGGAGCCCGCCCGGCGCCCGGATCGGCACCCGGTAGTCGTGGCGGGCGTCCATCGATCGCAGCCGCTCGATCCGCGCGCGGATCGGCGGATGGGTCGAGAAGAGACCGGCGAACCAGCTCCCGCGGAACGGGTTCACAATGTAGAGGCTCGCGGACGCCGCCGCGCCGGTGGCGAGTGGGCGGCGGAGGTTCGCCGTCTCAAGCTTGCCGAGGGCGCTCGCCAGCGCGAGCGGGTCGCCGATGGTCGTAGCCCCGACCTCGTCGGCCCGCGACTCGCGCGAACGGGAGATCGCGAGCTGGATCAGCAGGGCGGCGATCGGGGCGCCGATCAGGGCGAGGAGGAGCACGATCGGGTTCTCGCCCTGGCCGCGGCCGCGCCCCCCGAACAGGGAGCCGAAGATCACCATCTGGGCCGCGTAGGAGATCGCCCCGGCGAGGGTCGCCGCGAAGGTCATGAGGAGGATGTCGCGGTCCTTGATGTGGGCGAGCTCGTGGGCGAGGACGCCCTTGAGCTCGCGGTCGTCGAGCAGTCGGAGGAGGCCGACGGTCGCCGCCACGACGGCGTGGCGTTCGTCGCGCCCCGTGGCGAACGCGTTCGGGGTCTCGCTCTCCACGAGGGCGAGGCGCGGACGCACGAGTCCGAACGCGGGGGCGATCTCGCCGACGATCTGCGCGAGCCGGGGCGCCTCGGCCTCCGAGACGATCCGGGCGTGGTTCGACCAGAGGACGAGCCGATCGCACAGGAAGTACGTCCCCAAGTTGAACAGGAGGGCGAAGCCGAGGGCGACCGAGAGCCCGGCGATCGGGCTGCCGAAGAGCGTGGCGCCGACCAGGCCGCCGACCACGACGAACAGCCCGAGGATCGTGGCGAAGAGCAGGGCCGTCCGGATGCGGGGACCGACGACTCCCATGGCGACCTCGGCCCTCGAGACGGTCCGGTTATAAAGGGCTGGAGGGACGGGCCGGGGGCGAGGGCACCAGGGGGTGCAGATGCCGCCGGGCGGAGAGGGTCGGGTGGTAGGTGCCCCGACCGAACTCCGCGGGCCGGGTTCGCGGGAGGGCCGCCTCCGGGGGCCAGCGATGTCGGCAGGTCGGGCATCGGAACCCCCGGGCCCTTCCGAGGGAGCGGGCGGTCCGATCGCACGAGGCGCACCGCGGCCGAGCGGGGGGCTCCGGGCGCGGCGGCGCGGAAAGGATCTCGAAGCCCTCGACCCGCAGGGTCCGGTCCCGGCCCCGGCCCCCCCAGACCTTCAACCGGTCGGCGACCGATAGGGAGGCGGCGACGATTGGGAGGGTCTTCGTCGGCTCGAACACCAGGCAGGGGATCGTCGAACCCCCGGCCTCGCCCAGGAGGAATCGGACGTGGCCCCCCGGGAGCCGCTCGGGCCCCCGGACGACGCGGCCGACGAAGCGCGCGGGCTCGTACGGCCGCCAATCGTCCCCTCGGCGGTCGACCAGGTGGTCCCCCGTGGCCTGGTTCGTCCGATAGACCACCCATCGATCCGTGGGGCCGTCCCAGAGCATCCGCATCGCCTGGGGCAACCGGTCCGGGGTCCGAGCGCGGAGGCCGAACAGGACGGGGCAGCGGGTATGCGGCGCGATGAGGATCCGCCGGGTCCGCGGGTCGGAGGAGGCGAAGAGCTCCGGGAACCGGGCCTCCACCTCGAAGAGCCGTTTGGGATCGATCGGACGCGGACCCGCGGAGCCGGGTCCGTCCCGATAGGCGATGAGCTCCCACGTGGCCCGCCGGCCGGGCCAGGCGACGGCGGCCGCGGCTCCGACGAGTCCGCGGGCGGAGCCTCGGGTCTTGACGACCGCGTCGGCCTCCCTGAGCAGCGCGCGGGATCGGGCGATGGGCACGATCCCCCGGACCGCCTCCCAGTAGCCGGAGGCGGGAAGGCGGTCCGGTACCGCGACGAAGGCGGGATCGGTCCTCGGTCCGGTCGCGCTGGCCTCTCGCACCGCGTGCCATCCTTCCGTGACGAGCGCTCGGGCGGTGGCGGGCGGAAGGCGCGTCGATCGATCGTAGGCTCGGATCGGCCCTTCGGGGAGCTCCCCGACGGTCCGGGCGGGTCCGAGGCCGAGGCCGAAGCGGGCGGAGAGCGCCGCGTTCCCTCGGGTCTTCCAGGGGACGTTCGGATTCAACCGGACGAGGTGGGGTTCGCCGATGAGATCGGCCCCGCACCGGCGCGCGGCGCGCAGGAGTTCGGTGAGCGCGAAGGTGGTGCAGCCGCCGTTCGGCCCGTCGGTGTCGTCGATGCCGATCCGGATCGTCCCGCCCCCCGGGCCCCGATCGGCTAGGCGACGGCCTTGAGGAGCTTTTCGTAGGCCGGCCGGTTCGCCTCGATCGAGATGTCCGCGACCGCGGGGCCCACGCGATCCGGCAGGAGCTTGAGCTCGAGCGACGCGGCCTCGGGAGCCGGGGCCTTCGGCCGGTGCATCACGCCGATCGG
>DASYZN010000009.1:0-2746 GCA_035946105.1 Thermoplasmata archaeon
TCGGATCGCAGCCGATCGACGGCCGTCCGGTTCACGAAGAGCTTCCGATTCACGGACGCGATCCCCAGCTCCTTCAACCTCGGCAGGAGGGCGATCACATCCCGCACCCGCACCTCGAGGTGATCGAGGGCCTCTCCGGGAACGAACGGCGCGTAGAACGGACTCTGTTCGGCGTACCAGTTGAGCTCGAGGCGCTGGCCCGACCGGCGGTCCCGAAGCAGCACGTAGCCCCCGAGCGCATCGACGCTGCGGGAGAGCTCCTCGAGGTCGAGGAGCTCCCGATAGAACGCGAGCGAGCGATCGAGATCGGTGACGCGGATCCCGACGTCCCCGAGCCACGTAGGGTGCACGGGCCCCTCAACGGACGCCGCAAGGAAAAGGGCGTCGGTCGCGGGTGTCGGGGACGACCGGGGACCCACAGGCCGCCTCGGGGGAGCGGGGGGGACGGGCGTTCGGGCGGGCCAGACTCAGAGGATCTCGCCGTCGGCCACCAGAGGGCGACCATCGACATCGAGGTGCGCTCCGGCGAGGCCCAGCCAGGCCTGGAACGGAGGGGGATTCTTGCCGCCGAACGACCCGTTGGCTCCGATCCCGAAGAGGAGGGTCCCCCGTTCGAAGTCCTCGAGTCCCGGGCAGAGATGCAGGCGAGGGTTCAATCCGATCGAGACGAACCCGGGCCGGTCCTTCGCCCTCCCCGCGGCGTCGTAGGCCGCCTGGAATCGCTCGAGTCCGTCCCCGTAGGTGAATTGGGTCAACCGCCCGCCCTCCATCGTCCAACGCCCACCTTGGGTGGGTCCCGAGGTGGGGAAGCTCGTGCGGTTCGCGACGAAGAGTCCGTCGGCCGTGCGCTCGTCCACAGCGACGTAGACGGCCCCGGCGGGGATCGAGGTCATGTTGTTCCCCGTCCGGACGTCCTCCGGCGCGACGATCCCGTCGTCGACGACGGGGGCGCGCCCCACCAGGGCGAGCTCGAGGTGGGTGCCGTTCGCGTGGTGGATCGTGAGCCGCTTGCCCTTCTTGAGACGCCCGGCGAGGCGGGCGGCCTCCTTCTGGAGGAGGAGCGGGTCCACCAAGGAGGCCTCGAGGAGCTCGTTCCGCCACGATCCCAGGTCGACCCCGTGGAGCCGGGCCGCGGGGGCCGTCGCCTGACCGAACTCGATCCGGCAGCCGCGGATCTTCGCCTTGGCCGCGGTCTGGTACCAGGCGCCGTTGTAGCCGGTCAGGGCCTGATTCACCTTCTTCGGGAGGGCTCTCAGCCTCGGGCGATCCTCCGGCCCCCAGAGGAAGACGAACCCGTCCGTCTTCGACAGGGCCGCCCGCTCCGGTTCCGGGAACGCTCCCACGTCCTCGGCTCGGGCGGATTCGACCGACCTCCAGTAGGTGGCCTCATCCTCGTAGAGGACGGTCGGCCGGATCCCGAGCCGTCGGGCCGAGAGGACGAAGGCCTGGGCCCAGGGCATCATGTGGGTCCACGCGTCAATGAGCACGCATTGCCCTCGGCGGAGGCGGAGGGTCTTGGTGAGCACTTGGGTCGCGATCTGTTCCAAGGCGGGGTTCGATGCAGCGTCGGGCATGGTGGCCGGGAGGTGCGGCCGCTACTTGTACTACCGGTACCGGGTGGACCAGGGACGGCGGTCCGGCGGGCCGAAACGGCCGTGGCGCCCGAGACGCGATCGAGCTCCGCGATGGAACCATCCGGAATCGCCATCGACCGCGGTCGTCCGAGGATGGACTGATCGATGGACTCGGGCGATGGTCCCGGGGAGATCCGACGACCTTCCACGGGCCAGGTGGCGACCGATCCCCCTGGCCGCTCGGATTCGCTTAAATCCTTCCTCTCCCGATGCTCTTCAATGCACTGTGCCAATGGGGGTCGCCGAGCCCCCAGCGCCGGATCGGTCGTTTTGGCGGCGCTGCTGGTGACCTTGGGAGCCGGTCCTGTCGCCCTCCCCCTCCATGCCCGGGCGATCTCGACCCCGTCGGCGGTAGGCGCGCTCCCCTCGAGTCTACTTCAATGGAGGGCGGCCATCCATTCGTTGAACCTCGGGCAGGGACCGGCGCAGCATCCCGCAGTGCTTCCCGCGGCCCAGGGCCTGAATGGACGCTGGGGTAACCTCAGTGCGTTGGTGGGATCCGGTCCATCGGGCCGCGTGGCTCAGATGACCTGGGATGCCTCGGACGGTTACGTCGTTCTGTACGGTGGCCTGGTCGGGGTGAGTGCCTACGCGACCGACACTTGGACCTTCGCCAACGGGATGTGGACGAATATCACCCGCACGACGACAGGAACCCCACCCGCTTTGGTGCTCTCGAGCATGGCCTTCGATCCTTCGACCCAAAAGGTCGTCATGTTCGGCGGCCAGGGTTCGACCACCAGCTACACGAACTACACCTGGACCTACCACAACAAGACGTGGACCAATGTCTCCCGGACGTCCGGGCCGTCCCCGCCGGCACGCTCCCAAGGCACGATGACGACCGATTCGACCGACGGAGAGATCCTCTTGACCGGCGGCCTGACGCCCAAGGGATTCGGTGCCGACACCTGGACCTACAAGAACGGGCAGTGGACCAACGTGACGTCCGGTGCGCGGCTCGGGGCCACGCTGGACCTGCCAACGGTCACGGACGATACGGCGATCCATGGAGTCCTGATGACAGGAGCGATCGTTTGGTCCGGTCCCACTGCCCATTTTGGGACCTACGAGTATTCGGGAGGGACCTGGCACAACTTCACGAGCCTGCT
>DASYZN010000010.1:0-6733 GCA_035946105.1 Thermoplasmata archaeon
TCGCCCTCTTAGGGATCGCCTCGCTGATCGCGGTCCCCTTGGGCCTGCTGGCGGGGATCTACCTCGCGGAGTACGGCCGAGGACGGCTCGCGGGGGCGCTCAGCCTATCGGCGGACGTCCTCACCGGCTTCCCCTCGATCCTCGTCGGGTTCTTCGTCTTCCTCTCCCTCGCGAGCCTCGACCCCCGTCTGGTCACGAGCTCCTACGCGGGCGGGATCGCGCTCGCGATCCTCATGCTGCCCCTGGTCGCCCGCTCCACCGAGGTCGCGCTGCGGGCGGTGCCGGCCCACCTCCGGGAGGCGGCCCTCGCCCTCGGGTTCCCGAAGCGGCGCGTGACCCTTCGGATCGCGATCGGGAACTCGGTGGCGGGGCTCCTCACGGGCCTGCTCCTCGCGATCGCGCGGGCCGGCGGCGAGACGGCGGCCCTCCTGATGACGACGGGCACGAGCCTCTTCTATGCCCGGGGCCTTTCGGGGCCGACGGCCGCTCTCCCGACCCTCATCTACAACGACGGCCTGAGCGGGTACCCGAACTGGCAGTCGGTGGCGTGGGGTGCGACCCTCGTCCTGCTCGCCGGGATGCTCGGCGTCGGCCTCGCGAGCCGTTGGGTGCTGAGGGCGGCGCCGCGAGCGGGGGGCGCCCCGTGACGGACCGCGCGGGGAAGCTCGACGTCCGCGACCTCGCCGCGTGGTACGGGCGGGCCCAGGTGCTCTACGACGTCGATCTCGCGCTGCCCGAGGCCGCGGTCACGGCGATCATCGGCCCGTCGGGCTGCGGGAAGACGACGTTCCTGCGCTGCCTCAACCGGCTCCACGAGGAGGCCCCCGGCGGCCGGTCGACGGGGTCGATCCGGCTCGACGGCGAGGAGATCGGCGCGCTCGACCCGACCGAGGTGCGGCAGCGGGTCGGGATGGTCTTCCAACGGCCGAGCCCGTTCCCGAACCTCTCGATCTACGAGAACGTCGCGGCGGGGCTGAGGCTCCTCGGGATCCGGGACCGCGCCTCCCTCGACGACGGCGTCGCGGAGAGCTTGGAGCAGGCCGGCCTCTGGGAGGAGGTGGAGGAGGACGTCGATGCGCCCGGGACGAGCCTCTCGGGAGGCCAGCAGCAGCGCCTGTGCATCGCCCGCGCCATCTCGCTGCGTCCCGAGGTCCTCCTGATGGACGAGCCGTGCGCCGCCCTCGACCCGATGGCGACCGCGCGGATCGAGCGGCTGATCGGCGAGCTCAAGCGTCGGTACACGGTCGTCCTCGTGACGCACAACCTTTCGCAGGCCCACCGGGTCGCCGACCGGACGGCGTTCTTCTACCTCGGCAAGGTCGTCGAGGTCGGCCCGACGTCGACGATCTTCGGCTCGCCCCGCGAGACGCTCACCGAGAACTACGTGACGGGGCGGTTCGGCTAGCTTAGGGGAGCGGTTCGGGACGGGGCAACCGCACCTCGCGGTGCACGCGCTCGGCGGCCGCCTCGACCGAGAGCCGCTCCTGCCCCCTCGAGTCGCGGTCGCGCACCGTGACGCTCCCCAACGCGCCGGGGGTGCTGCCGACGGTCTCCCCGTCGACGGTGAGGCAGAACGGGACGCCGGCCTCGTCCATCCGGGCGTATCGCCGCCCGATCGCCCCGGCCTCGTCATAGGCGACGCGCAGTCCTTCCTCCCGAAGCCGGCGGGCGATTGCGCGGGCGGCCTCGGCGTGCGGCTTCTTCAGGAGCGGCAGGACGGCGACCGAGACCGGCGCGAGGTAGGGGGGGAGATGGAAGACCGTCCGTTCCCCGTCGGAGCGCAGCCCCGCGTCCGCGAGCGCCCAGAGGTTGCGGTCGACCCCGAAGGTCACCTCGAGGATGTGGGGGAGCACCCGCCGGCCGGCGGCGGTCGTCACGGCGAGGTCCTTCCCGGAGCCCTTCGAATGCCGGGCGAGGTCGTAGTCGCCCCGGTAGTGGACGGCCCCGAGCTCCTTGAACCCCCCGAGGGAGTCGATCCGGACCTCGACGTCGAACTGGAGGCGGTTGTAGAACGCCCGCTCCCGGTCGGACTTCTCCCAGAAGCGGATCGCGTCCGCGGGGTAGCCGAGGACCCCGCGGAAGAAGCGATAGGTCTCGGCGAGATAGTAAACGTAGAACTCCGGGAGGCCGCCCGAGGTCGTGAGCTCGCGCGCGGAGATCGGCTCGGGGGTCTCACCGAGGGCTCCGCGGCGCTCGACCCGAAGGACCGGCAGCTGAACGTCCGCGACCCGGTCGAACGGGGTCCCGGGCTCGCTCGGGTCGAAGAAGACCTCGAGCTCGGCCTGGGTGAACGAGCGCATCCGGAACAAGAGCTGGCGCGGGGCGATCTCGTTCCGGTAGGCCTTGCCGATCACGGCGAGGCCGAGGGGCAGCGCCTTGCGGCCGACCTCGAACATCCGGTCGAAGGCGAGGAAGCTCGACTGGGCCGTCTCGGGCCTCAGGTAGGCCCGCTCCTCGCCCTTCGCCCCGAACTCGAGGCCGAACATGAGGTGGAACGGCCGGGGGACCGACAGCTTGTCCGAACCGCACTTCGGGCAGCGGGCCTTCGCCTCGACGAGGAGGGTCCCGATCGCCTCGGGGGAGAGGCCGTCGACCCCCTCCGGCCGGACCGCCTCGAGCGCGGTGTCGGCGCGGAACGTGTGGCCGCAGCTCCCGCAGGTCACCTCGGGGTCGGTGAAGTTCTCGAGGTGGCCGGAGGCCCGCACGACGGCCTCCGGCAGGATCTCCGACGCCTCGATGAGGTGGTGGTCCTCCGAGAGGCCGACGTACCACGCCGTCCAGGCCTCCTCGATCCGGCGCTTGAGGGCGGTGCCGAGGGGGCCGTAGTCGTAGAGGCCCTGGGCGCCGCCGTAGATCTCCGCGGACGGCCAGAGGAACCCGCGGCGCCTCAGGAGGGCGAACAGCTCGTCCTGCTTCACGGCTCGGCCCGTCCCAGGGTCCGGCGGCCGGGGCGGACGATAAGGTGTTCGGCGACGCGCGAGACGATCTGGTACTCCGGATCGTCCGGCGGGAGCCGGAGGGCGAGGTAGGGACCCGTCGCGCCCGCCTCGACCCGCGCTCGGTCGGGTTCCCGAATCAACCGCCACGGCTCAACGAGCGCCGCCCGGGCAAGGAACCCCGGCCGCACCGGCCGGTGGGCGAGGCGGGCGCTCACGTAGGCAAACTCGAGCTCCCGCCAGATGGAGGGGGCGTGGAACATCGCGTTGTCCGTCCCGAGGATGGTGGGGACGCCCTGCCGGTCGAGGGCGGCGAGGTCCGGCCGCTTCCCGAAGAGCGCGTTCGATCTCGGGCAGACGGCGACGGTGACCTTCGCCGACCTCACCCGATCGAGGTCCGACGGGGTCGCCCGGCTGAGATGGACGAGCAGGTCGGGCCGCGGGTCGAGGTAGTCGTCCGGCCGCTCCCGTACGTTCTCGCTGGCGTGGAGACCGTAAAGCCGGCCCGACCGTCGGCAGGCGGAGGCGAAGGCGGTCCGGTCCCGCAACGACTCTTCGCGCGCCGAGCTCAGGCCGATCCCGTCCGCCACGGACAGGAGCTTTCGCACTTCCTCCGGGTCGGCCGGGCGTTTGAGCGGCCGCCCGAAGGCGACGGCGCGGATGCCGGAGCCTTTCGACGCCCTCCGAAGGAGCCGCACCCCCTCGACGCCCTCCTCGCGGAAGTCGAGGGTCGCACCGAGCCCCTCGCGGGTCATGCGATGGAAGGCCCGGCGCATCGCCTCAAGCTTCTCCGAGGGACGGGCCCGCCGCAAGAGCTCGAACTTCCAACCGTCGGGGGGTCGAACGAGGGGGGCGAGCGGTCCGACGGGGGGTTCGCGCGTCGCGACGGCGTCGCCGAGGTGGGTGTGGCCGTTCACCGGCATCGGGACGACGATCCCGCGGACCCGACGGATCCGCCCCCGGGTCGAGTCCGTGCCGGGGAGGCCGACCTCGACGACCCGGTCGCCGTCGAACCGGACGTAGGCCCGGCGAGGGCCTTCGAGATCCACGATCGCCCCCTCGACGATCACGCTCCGACCCGACCCCGCGAACGGCGGGAGAGTATGAAGGCCCCCTCCCGAGACGCCCCCCGAAGCTCCAAACCGATATCCCCCTCCGAGCGTCGTTCGCCCGTGGTCCGGGCCGCCCGACGACGATCCCCCGACGCCGACCTCCTGCTCGTCGTCGGACACACGAACGTCGACCGGACGGTGCGGGTCGCCCAGCTCCCCGAGCCCGATCGGACGGTGCGGATCGAGTCCGTCTCGGAGTCGCTCGGGGGGACCGCCGCGAACCTCGCGCTCTCCGCCTCGGCGTGGGGCGTGCCGACGGCCGTCGCGAGCCGGGTCGGGGCGGACTTTCCTTCGGCCTACCTGAGGACGCTGTCCGAGGGCCACGTGGAGACGAGCGGACTCGTCCGGGTCCGATCCGGGCGCACGCCGTCCTGCCTCATCGTCGACGACGGCCGGGGGGGCCAGATGACCTTCATCGACCAAGGGGCGATGGAGGACGGGGAAGGGTGGAGGCTCCCCGAGGCGCTGCTGGGACGCACCCGATGGCTCCACCTCTCGACGGGCGACCCCGGGGCGATCCTTCGGGCGCTCTCCGACGCCCGCCGTCGGGGGATCCCGGTGTCGGCCGATCCCGCGCAGGAGGTCCACTATCGTTGGACGCCTCGGGACCTCGGGGGCCTGATCGACGGCTCGGAGATCCTCTTCGGGAACGAGTCGGAGATCCAGGCGGTCTGTACCGCGCTCAAAGTGCCCGGTCCGGCCCGCCTCGTCGATCGGGTGCCCCTGATCGTCATGACCCGGGGCGCCGAAGGCGCCCGGGCGTTCTCTCGGGCCGGGCGGACCGAGGCCCGGCTGACCGCTCGCGGACGGGGCCGCCCGGCGACGGGCGCCGGGGACGCCTTCCGGGGCGGGTTCTATGCCGCATGGTTCGCCGGGCAGGTCCTGCGGGACTGCCTTGTCGCGGGCCATCGCTCGGCCGCCCGCTGGATGCGGGGCCGGGGCCGCCCGATTCGGACCCGGTCGACCCCGGTCGGGAGGGCGCCTTGAGGATGCGACCGTTCGGGCGGCTGCTGCCCGTCCCGGTAGCGCTCCGCAGGGTGTCGGCCGCCGCCCGGCCGTTGACGCGGATGGAGGAGATCGACCTGGTCGAGGCCCTCGGACGGGTGGCGGCGGGCCGGGTCACGGCCCGCACCGCGGTGCCCCCGTTCGCCCGGGCCACTTGGGACGGCTACGCCTTCCAAAGCCGTTCGACGCGGGGAGCAACGGCGGGGCGGCCCGCCCGATTCCGCCTCGTCGGGGAGGTGTTCGCCGAGGGAGGCTACGCCCATCGGCTGGGGAAGGACGAGGCCGTCGCCATCGCCACCGGAGGGGCGCTCCCGAAGGGGGCCGACGCGGTCCTGAGGTTCGAGGACGCCCAGGTCCGAGGGAGGGAACTCCGCGTCTCGGCCCCGGTCCGTCTCGGCGAAAGGCTCGCCGAAGTTGGAGAGGACTTCCCGAAGGGGCGGGAGATCGTCCGGGCCGGACGCGGGCTGACCCCGGCCGACCTCGGGGGCCTCGCAATCACCGGACACGGACGCGTGCGCGTCTGGGCGATGCCGCGGGTCGCCATCGTGCCGAACGGCAACGAGCTGGCCCGGCCGGGGGCCCGCCTCCGCCCCGGCGAGATCCACGAGTCGAACAACGCCGCCCTCGGAGGCCTCGTCCGGGCCTTGGGAGGGATCCCCCTCCTGTTCCCCCCGGTCCGCGATTCGCCGATCGGCATCGAGCGGGCGATCCGTAGGGGGCTGGCGGTCGCCGACCTCGTGGTCGTCACCGGCGGGAGCTCGGTGGGGGAGCGGGATTTCCTCCCGGTGGTCTTTCCGAGGATCGGACGCCTCCTCTTCCACGGGATCGCGGTCCGGCCGGGGAAGCCGACGCTCGCCGCCCGAGCCGGCGGCCGACTCGTCCTCGGGATGCCGGGCCACCCGACCTCCTGCCTATCGAACGGCTTCTGGCTGCTCGGGCCGCTTATCCGCCGTCTGGGGCATCGTCCGGGTCCCCCGTGGGAGACCCGCCGGGCGAAGCTCTCCGAATCCGTCGACCTTCCGACGGCCGGGCTCTCGACCGTGATCCCGTTGGAGGTACGGGGGGCGTCCGCCCGCCCGACGTTCCGCGATTCGTCGGCGATCTCGAGCCTCGGCGCGGCGAACGCGGTCGCCCTCTGGCCGGCGGGACGGCCGTCGCCGCGGCGCGGCACGTGGCTCACCGCCTCGATCCTCCCCCCGCCTCTGGGTCCCCCCACGGGCCCCGCGCCCCGAGGGGCCGCCAAAGGATAAACGGCGGTCGGGGGTCCTCCCGACATGCGGGACCGGTACGGCCGCCGGGTCTCCGACCTCAGGATCTCGCTCACCCAGCGCTGCAATCTGCGCTGCGTCTTCTGCCACATGGAGGGCCAACCCGTCTCGACTCAGGAGCTCTCGGCCGCCGAGATCGGGACCATCGTGCGCGCGGGGGCGATCGCGGGGATCGAGCGGGTCAAGTTGACCGGCGGGGAGCCGACCCTTCGGACGGATATCGTCGCGATCGTGCAGGCGATCCGCCCGCACGTCCAGGAGCTCTCGATGACGACGAACGGGCTGAAGCTCGAGGCGCTCGCCGAGCCCCTCGCCTCGGCCGGGCTCGACCGGGTGAACGTGAGCCTGCCGAGCCTCGATCCGACGGTCTACCACGAGCTCACGGGGGTCGACGGGGTCGAGCGGACGATCC
>DASYZN010000011.1:0-1565 GCA_035946105.1 Thermoplasmata archaeon
CGGTGTAGACGTCCGGCGCCGGGATGTCAATCTCGGGACCGATGATCGGCAGGATCTCGCTCGCATAGCGCCGGGTGAGCCGCTCGAGCTCCCCCTTCGACATGTGCTTGGGATCGCAGATGACGCCCCCCTTCGCTCCGCCGTAGGGGAGGTTCACGACGGCGCATTTCCACGTCATCCAGGCGGCCAGCGCGCGGACCTCGTCGAGGCTGACCTGGGGATGGTAGCGGATCCCGCCCTTGGAGGGGCCGCGGGCCGTGTTGTACTGGACCCGGTAGCCGGTGAAGATCCGATAGCTCCCGTCGTCCATCCGGACCGGGAAGTTCACCGTGAGCTCGCGCTTCGGGTGCTTGAGGATCTCGCGGAGCCCCGGGTCGATCCCGATGAGGTCTGCGACGATGTCGACCTGTCGCTTGGCCGTCTCGAACGGATTGATCGCTGGTTCGCTGTTGGCCATCGAGGCACCCCTGAGGTGCCCGCCGCAGTTGGGAGTCCGTACTTGAAAGTAACCTACGGCCGGTCCGGGGCGGCCTTCCCACGTCCCTCGCCGAAGGCGAACCCGTTCTCCCGTCGGGCCCGGGCGCCGGGTCGGTCGCGACCGGCCCAAAGCGGGACCCCTTCGCCGACGGGGGCGCCGTTCGCCGGTCGGTTCATCGGTAGGGGACGAACTCCTTCCCGAGCAGCTCGCGGCCGAGGATGATCCGCATGACGTTGAGGCCGCCTTCCGCGCCCACGAGATAGGACATGATCCCGCGGAGCCCCCGTTCGAGCCCGACGTCCCGGGTGTAGCCGGCGGCGCCGAACCACATCATGACCTTCTTGACGGTCTCGAAGGCGAGGGGCGGCGCCGTGAGCTTCACGGCCGCCACGGCCCGGTCGACCTCGGATCGGTGGCTGTCGTCCCCTCGGAAGGGGTAGCGGTCCAACAGCCACGCGGCCCGACGGCACTGCCACTTCACCGCCTCGATGGCGACGTACTGGTCGACGAGCTCGAACTGGATTGCCTCGAACTTGCCGAGCGGCTGGCCGAACACCGGGCGCTGGCGGACGTACTCGGTCCCGATCTCCAGCGCCCGCTCCGCCGCCCCGACGCAGGCCGCGGAGACGAACGTCCGGGCGACCTGGAACCCTTCGAGGGCGTACTCGAACCCGCGGCCCGCCTCCCCGAGGAGGTGGTCCGAGGGCACGTGGACGCGGTCGTAGTGGAGCGATCCGGTCGAGATCCCCATCCGGCCCATGTTCTCGAAGCGCTGGGTCGAGATCCCGTCGGAGTTCGTGGGGATGTAGAGGAAGTGGAATCCCTCGCCCTCCGCGTCGCGGGCGAGCGTGAGGTGACCGCCTCCGAGGCGCTTCGCCTCCTCGACCCCCGACACGAAGCTCTTCTCGCCGCTCACCACGAACCCGTCGGGGGTCCGGCGGGCCTCCGTGCGCATCCGGGCGAGGTCGCTCCCCCCGCCGGGCTCGGTCGTCGCGATCCCGAGGAAGGCGGATCCGTCGCAGACCTTCGGCAGGACGGCGCGTCGGGTCGATTCGACCCCGCGCTTCGCCAAGAGCCAGCCCCATCC
>DASYZN010000012.1:0-7086 GCA_035946105.1 Thermoplasmata archaeon
GACCTCTCCGAAGTGGAGAAGCTCTACGAGATCCTCGACCCGAAGGAGGAGCCGAAGTGAGGCTCGCCTACTACCCCGGATGCGTCGCCCAGGCGTCGGGGAAGGAGCTCGATCGCTCGACCCGCTGGGTCGCTAAGCGGCTCGGGATCGAGTTGGTCGAGTTCCCGAACTTCTCCTGCTGCGGCTCCGGCTTCATCGACGAGGCGAACCCGAGCCTCAATACGGCGATCAACGCGCGTAACCTCGCCATCGCCGAGAAGGCGGGGCTCGACGTCCTCACGATCTGCTCGACGTGCCAGGGGATGCTGAGCCTTGCGAACTCACGCCTTCGGGAGCCGGCGATCCGCTCGAAGGTCGACGGCGCCCTCGCCCAGATCGGGCTCGCCTACTCCGGCCAGACGAAGGTGACCCACCTCCTCCAGGTGCTCGTCGATCGGATCGGCGCCGAGGCCGTCCGAAATGCGGTCGTCCGCCCGTTGACGGGGCTCAAGGTCGGGGCGTTCTACGGCTGCCATCTGTTGCGGCCCTGCGACCGGATGGGATCGGAGAGCGCCGAGGAGCCCCACAGCTTCGAGGACCTCATCGCCGCCCTCGGGGCGACCCCGGTCCTCTACCGGGGCCGGGTGATGTGCTGCGGGTTCCCGATCCTCTTCGTCAAGGAGGGGACCGCGAACCGGATCGCCGGGACCCAGCTCGCCGACGCGAAGGCCCACGGGGCCGACGCGATCGCGACCCCCTGCCCGCTCTGCCACATCTCGCTCGACGCCTACCAGAAGCCCGCCGAGGCCGCCATCGACCGCGACCTCGATCTGCCGGTCTTCCATCTCCCCCAACTGGTCGGGCTCGCCCTCGGAGCGACCCCCGAGGAGCTCGGGCTGCCGAGGCACCTCGTCTCGACGGACGCCGCCCTGAGGAAGATCGGCACGGTCGCCGTGCCCGCCTAGGGCCGATGCGCGGGACCGTCGGCCGGCGACGGATCGCCTCGGGGACGCCGTGGGAATCGACGTTCGGCTACAGCCGGGCCGTGCGGATCGGCCCCCACGTGTGGGTCTCGGGCACGACCTCCACCGGGCCGGACGGAGTCTTCGTCGACGGGAGCGCCTACGAGCAGGCGCGCCGCGCCCTCGAGAACATCTCCCGGGCGCTCACCGGGGCCGGCGGGGGGATGAGCGACGTCGTGCGCACCCGCTGCTACGTGCGGGATATCGCGGAGTGGCCCGAGGTCGGCCGGGCCCATGCCGAACGGTTCGCCCGGATCCTGCCCGCGATGAGCCTCGTGGAGGTCCGGGGGCTCATCGACCCGAGGATGCGGGTCGAGATCGAGGCCGAGGCCTATGTGGCGCCCTTGTCCCCGTCCCGTGGCCGGATCCGCCCCGACCAGGGACGGAAGCGTCCGTCGGCTACGGGACGGCGGTCCGAACGGCGCCGCGTCGGGTGAGCTCGGCGGCTCCGGCGCCCTTCGTCACGTAGCGGTGAAGGGCGTCGCACTGCCGGCGGAAGTACTCGGGGCCGAGCGGGCCGTAGGTCGACCGGATCGTCTCGGCGATCGACGCCTCGGGGACCGACGGATCGGTCTCCGCGGTGAACAGGCATCGGAAGACGAGGAAGCGCCGGCCCTCGAGGGTGAACCGATCCGTCTCAGGCGCCCCGCAGAACGGGCAGTCGAGGGGCGACGGCGTCAATCGATGTACCCCAGCGAGCGGAGCCGCTCCCTAAGCCTCCGCTCGTCCTCCTCGCTGAACGGCTGGTCGGAGTGGCTCTCGAGCAGGCGGGCGAGCACGAAGGCGACGAACGTGTCCACGGAGTCGAACCCGCTCGTGCGGATGCGGGCCTCGATCCCCTTCGCCACGTCCTCCGGGATCCGGATTGTTCGCGGCGGCGGGAGGAGGTCGGGCACGACGGCGCCACCGGGCGCGGGCCCACTTAGGGTCTTCGAGCGGGCCTACTCCCACTCGATCGTCGCCGGCGGCTTGTCCGTCACATCGTAGAGCACCCGGGTCACGCCGGGGGCGAGCTCCCGAGTGATCCGCTCGGCGATCCGCGAGAGCACCTCGCCCGGGGGCCGGACGGCGGTCGCGGTCATCGCGTCGGACGATTCGACGAGCCGCACGCTCACGGCCTCCCCGTAGACCCGGTTGTCTCCGGTGACCCCGACGGTGCGGACCGGCAACAGGACGGCGAAGTACTGCCAGGGCCGCGGGAGCGCGCCCGCCCCGATCGCGCGGTCGACCTCCTCCTCGACGACCGCGTTCGCGGCCCGGGCGAGGGCGACCCGGGCCTTCGTCACGGGGCCGACGACCCGGACCGCGAGCCCGGGGCCTGGGAACGGCTGGCGGTCCGCCTGGGGGATCCCCAGGTGGCCCGCGAGGAGCCGGACCTCGTCCTTGTAGAGGTCGCGGAGCGGTTCGACGACCTTCAATCGGCTGTCCTTGGGGATCCCGCCGACGTTGTGGTGGGTCTTGATCGTGTCGCGGAGCTGGCCGCCGCTCTCGATCCAGTCGGGGGCGATCGTCCCCTGCACGAGGCGGTCCGCGCCGAACCGGTCCGCCGCCTCCTCGAAGCCGCGGATGAAGGCGGCCCCGATCCGCCGCCGCTTCTCCTCGGGATCCACGACGCCGTCGAGCGCGCCGAGGAAGCGGTCGGCCGCGTCGAGGACCTCGAGCGGGAGCCCGAGGCCGCGGGCCATCGAGACGACCCGGTCCCGTTCGCCCTTCCGAAGGAGTCCCGTGTCGACGAAGATCGCCTTCGCCCTCGCCCCGAGGGCGCCATGGGCGAGGAGCGCCGCGATCGTGCTGTCGATGCCGCCGCTCGCCGCGACGATCGCCTTCCCCGGCACCTCGGCCTGGAGCCGCTCGAGCGCTTCGCGCCGGAACGCCTCGGGGTCCTTCATGGGGCGGGCGGGGCCGGGGCGGCGCCGGCGTCGTCCCGCCAGCGGGCCCGGTAGCCCTCGAGCGCCTCGGTGAGCTTCGGGAACTTGAGCGCCAGGATCTCGACGGCCAAGAGCGCCGCGTTCTCCGCGGCGTCGAGTCCCACCGCGGCGACCGGAACCCCGGGGGGCATCTGGACGACGGAGAGCAGGCTATCGAGCCCGAGGCCCCGATGGAGCGGGACGCCGATCACCGGCTTCATCGTGCGGGCCGCGACCGCCCCGGGGAGCGCGGCCGAGAGCCCCGCGAGGGCGATGAAGACGTCGACCTCGGGATCGGCGGCGAGCCGGTCGACGCGCTCCGGCGTCCGGTGCGCCGACGCGACGTGGACGTCGCACGGCACCCCGAGGGCGGTGAGCCGGCTCCGAACCTTCTCCGCCGTCTCGAGGTCCGAGCGGCTGCCGACGACGATCGTGACCTTCACGACGGACCCCGCGAGCCGCCCGAGAGGAAAAAGGCTTGGCCCCGCGGGAGGCGAGCGGCGAAAGCGAGATAGCGGCCGGTCGGCCCCCCGACCCGTGCGACTCCACCGCGGCGGCCGATGGCGCGCCTGGCTCGGGGGCCGGTTCGGGGGCGACGCGGCGCTCGGGGACCGGATCTGGCGGCGCTGCCTCCACCTGCTCGGGGGGTTCGTCCTCGTCTACTACCTCGTCCCACCGGGGTTCTTCGCCGGGATCCCGAAGCCCCTCGTCCTCCTCGCCGCCCTCGCCGCCGTGCTCGCGCTCGAGGTGCTCCGCCACCTGGCCGGCCTCGAGCTCCCGACCCTAAGGCCGTACGAGGTGGGCCGCGTCGCGAGCTTCGCCTTCTTCGCCACCGGCCTCGTCCTCGCCGTCCTCCTGTTCCCGGAGCCGGTGGCGGCCGCCGTCGCCCTCGGCACGGCGATCGTCGATCCCCTGATCGGCGAACTGCGGCTGCGCCGGACTCGATCGCCCGCCGATCCGCTCCTCCCCCTCGCCGTCTACTCGGCCCTCGCCTTCGTCGCGTTCCGGGGGCTCGGCGGCTGGTCGATCATTTCGGCCGGGCTGTTGGCCGCGGTCGCGGCGGTCCTCGGCCTCCTCGCCGAACGGCCCCGCTGGAGGTTCTACGACGACGACCTCTTCATGACGATCGTGCCCGGCGGCGTCCTCGCGATCCTCCTCGCGCTCGCGCCGTCCCTCCCGTCCCTCGGGACGTAGGGGATCGGGCGGTGGGCGCGGGGGCCCCGCCTACACGACGGGGGTGAGCTTCGCGTGCGGAGGGCCGCTCTCCGTGTCGTAGGAGATCGAGTAGATCGTCGTCCTCGGCCGGATCCCGTAGATGCACGGGGCGTTGTCGATGTTGATGATGCGGAAGTACGTGTCCATCATGTTGAGGATCTCGCTCGAGACGAGCAGCCCCGGCTTCAGGAGACCGATCCCGAGGTTGCCGACGAGCTTCGTCCTCCGGACCCCGTGGAAGTACATCCGGATTGCCACCTGGTCCCCCATCAGGCTTTCCAGCGTGTCGAAGGACGTGTACTCGAGGAACGGCTTCTGCTGGGGGCCCCGGGCGGCCTTCTCGGCCGTGACCATGGCGCTCATCGCCTCGTCCCGGCCGTAGTGGGCCATCGGGACGATGTAGGCCTCCTCGGTCTCGTTCGCGGTGTAGTCGACGATGCGCACCCGGGTGTCGAAGACGTTCGGGGCCGTATGCCGAACCAGGGTGTCGCGCAGCTTCTCGTGGGACTCGCCCGCGGCGAGCACGGCGATGATGCCGCGACCCTGGGTCAGGAAGTTGAGGAAGGTCGGCGTGAAGAGCATGTAGTAGTCGTCGATGCCGACGTTCACGTCGATCTCGAAGGCGTTGAAGCTCCCCCGCTTGAACCCGCCCTCCAACAGCCGGTCGAAGTCGGGGATCCCTGTCGAGTAGAACCGCTCGGGATCGTTCACCGGCCGCCAGAGGGAGGCGGTGGCCGCGTGGTCCGCCGAGGAGACGCCGAGGGCCTCGAAGCGGCCCCCGTTCAGGGTGACCGCGTAGCGGGGCCGGCCGATGTTCGTCGCCCGCAGCTTCTCGAGCCGCATGTGGCGGACCCGCCGCTCGTCGAGCTCCTCGCGCTGGATCGACACGAGGCCGTCGACGAGGTACTCGATCCCGCCGGCCTCGGGCTTCTCCAGGATCATGACGACGTTCGTGTTGGAGCCCTCGACCAGGTCCTTCTGGAGGGCCATGACGAACTCCTCCATCTCGAGACCGTACTTGTGGGTCACACCCTCGAGGGAATCGATGACGAGCAGCGACTTCTCCGGCAGGGCGTTCTCGACGCGATTGTAGACGTTCTCGACCTCGGGCATCGGGTTGCGCTTCGCGAGCGCGAGGAGGTGGGTCCGGTCGACGCGGGTCGGGGCGCCGCGCTCGTCGCCGAAGGTCCGCATGATCTCCTTGGCGGCCCGGATCTTGCGCTTCTCCGACTCCGGCAGCTCGCTCTCGCCGCCCTTGTGGGTGGCGTTCACCGTGTCGAGGAAGAGCTTGCCGGCGTCGAGGATCCGCGAGCGCATCTCGGTCGCCTTGAGCCACGGGAACTGCCGGTAGAGCGCCTCGTCGCCGACCCGGGTGGAGAGGTAGTAGGACTGCTGCGGCTTGCCGACGCGTTCCAGCAGCTCGAGACCGAAGGTCGTCTTGCCGGTCCCCGCGCCGCCCTTCACGATGAGGGAGCGCCCGCCGCGCCCCGAGAGGAAGACGAGGACCTCCGACGGCACGCCGACGGCCATCGCCTTCGCGTCGTTCTCCGGGGAGGACTTGTCCGCCATCCGAGTCCGCCTCTGACGGTCCCAAGGATGGAGTCGTCAGAGAGGTAAAGGTTTCTGTCGGGCCGGGCGCTCCCGAGGGGCCGTCGGGGCCACCCGGGCCGGCGGGGGACCGGACGGCCCGGGAGCGGGTCCGGACCCGGACGGCGGCCGACGGTGCGATCGCTCCGGCCTAGCCGGCGGGAGTGTCCGAGCCCCCGGGGGAGGGCGACAGGGTGGCGCTCAGGGCCTGCCGGGCATGGTCCAGCGCGTCCTCGAGCGGGCGTCCCGGTTCCCCCACCCCGGTGGCGGCCGAGGCGTTGCCCCCGCCCCGCCCGCCGAACCGGGCGAGCGCTTCGGAGAGGAGCCGGTCGGCCCGAACGGTCGGCGCGCTGGAGCCGACGAACAGGAGGCCGCGGCCCTCCGATTCTCCGCCGAGCAGGGCGACGTGGTCCGGTTCGCGCGTGATCGATCGGGAGAGTTCCATGAGCCCCGCCCGATCGAGCGGGACCTTCGCCCAGGTGACGGTGATCCGGCCGATCTGCCGAGTGGCCGCGGGATCTGCGAGCAGCGCGGTCGCCCGCTCGGTCGTGTCCCGACGCTGCCCGACGCGGTCGCGCTTGCGGGCCGCCTCCACCTCGGCCTCGAGCCGCTCGAGGCCCTCGAGGAGGCGCTCCGGCGGCACCGAGAGCCGCTGGGCGGCCAGGGAGAGCGTCTCGGCCCGCTCCTCGACCAAGTCGAGCGCCCGCTCGCCCGCGGCGTACTGGAGCCGGACGATCCCGTCCTGGATCCGCTCCGTCCCGAGGATCGTGACGAGCCCGACCTCGCTCGTGTGGGTGCAGTGGGTCCCCCCGCAGGCCTCGACGTCGAACCCCTCGATCTCCACGATCCGGAGTTCCCGCCCAGGCACGGCGCCGCCCTGATAGAGCGTGAAGCCGAAGCGGCGCTCCGCCTCGGTGCGCGATTCGAAATAGCTCTTCACCGGCCGGTCCTCGCGGACGAGCGCGTTCACCCGCCGCTCGACCGCGCGGATCTCGGCGCGACTGAGGGCGCTGAAGTGCGTGATGTCGATCCGGGCCGATTCCGGCGCCTTGTGCGCCCCCGCCTGCCAGACGTGGGGTCCGAGCGCCTCCCGCAACGCCCCATTCAACAGATGGGTCGCCGTGTGGTGCTGCATCAACTGCAGCCGGCGCGCGGAATCGATCGCGCCCCGGACCCGTTCACCCGCGTGGAACGGGCTCGGCGCGTCGAGGCGGTGGACGACCCACGGCCCGGTCCGTTCGACCTCGACGACGGGGCGCTCGCCGAGCCGGCCGGTGTCCGAGATCTGGCCGCCGCCCGTCGGGTAGAAGTAGGTCCGGTCGAGGACGACCCGGTCGCCCTCCGACCAGACGACGTGGGACTCGAAGGTGTGGGTG
>DASYZN010000013.1:0-4936 GCA_035946105.1 Thermoplasmata archaeon
GGGTGAGTTCGTCGCGGAAGGCCCCGCCTTCCCATCGGACCCACGGCGGCTCGGCCATCGACGTTCGAGCGGGTTCCGGTATATGGATGCCGAGGTTTGTCGGTGAACCCCGCTCGTTATGGGAACGGCCCCTCGGTGGCGGTCATGGGCGACCGTCCCGGGAAGGGTCGGATCGTCCCGGAGTTCGGCCCGCTCCGGGGGGTCCGGGTCCTGGACACCGGTCGGCTCGTCGCGGGACCCTGGGCCGCGACGTTCCTCGGGGAGTTCGGGGCGGAGGTCATCCACGTCGAGGGGGCGCCGTTCTCGCCGCCGTACGCGGACCCCACCCGCACGCTGACTCCCCTCGTCCCCGTGGGAGGGCGGCCCCCCGGGGCCGTCTCGGAATCGTGGATCCAATACGCCCGGAACAAGCTCTCGCTCGGCCTCGATCTGACGCGATCGGAGGGACGGGAGGTGTTCCTGGACCTCACCAAGCTCTCCGACATCTGGATCGAGTCCTCGCGCCCCGGGACCTACGACAAGCTCGGGCTCCCCGACCGGACCATCTGGGAGGCGAATCCGAAGGTCACCATCGTCCACGTCTCGGGATTCGGACAGACGGGGGATCCGGAGCGGATCGGGCTTCCCTCGTTCGACCTGATCGGCCAGGCGTACAGCGGATTCCTCTCCCTGCAGGGGAACCCCGATCCGGCGCCCCCCACCCGCGCCGGGACCGCCCTCAACGACACGGTGACCGGCTTGAGCGCCGCCGCGGCAGCGCTGATGGGCTACGTCGACGCCCAACGAAGCGGGCGCGGGCAGTCGGTGGACGTCGCCCAGTACGAGTCGTTCTTCATCCTCCTGGAGAACATGGCCCTCGACTACTTCCTGCGCGGGGTCGTTCGGGGCCGGCACGGATCCGGACATCCCCGGCTGTTCCCGTACGACGTCTACCGATGCCGTGACGGCTGGGTGGTCGTGGCGGCCCCGACCCCCGCCTCCTGGACGCGCCTCCGGGAGCTGGTCGGGGTGTGGGCGTCAGGTTCGGACGACCCCACCTGGCCCTCCCGCCATCGCGACGAGGTCGATCGAGCGATCACGGCGTTCGTCCACGATCGTTCCGGCGAGGAGCTGGAGCGGATCGGCCGATCGAAGGACCTCGCGATCGCCCGGGTCTACGACATGGGGACCATCGCGGCCGACCCGCACTACCGCGCCCGGGGGATGCTGCTCGACTGGGAGGACCCCGTGGCCGGCCCTGTCCGAGGGGCGGGCATCGCTCCCAAGTTCGATCGATCCCCGGGCGGCGTCTGGCGGGGGGCACCCTGGTTGGGCCAGGACAACCAGCGGATCCTTGGCGAGCTCCTAGCGTATCCAGAGGAGCGGATCGCGGGCCTGCTGGCGTCCGGGGTGATCGGCGCCGACCCCCCCGGGGGGCAGCGCGTCGGGCGATCCGCGTCTCCCGAGGGACCGTCATGACGACACCCTCCCGGGACGGGGGCTCCGCTGCGGGACTCCTTCAAAGGGTCGACGCCGCGGTCGATGCCCTCGATCTCGCGCGCCGTTCGAGGGAGCTCGATCGGGTCCCCGCCTTTCCCTGGAGCGAGTTCCGAGAGATGGGCCGGCTCGGCCTCCTCGGCCTGCGGACGCCGTCCGCGCTCGGGGGCCAAGGACTCTCCATGCCCCGGGCCGCGCTCGCGCTCGGGCGACTCGCCTACCGGTCCGGCACGACGTTCGCGAAGCTCGCGTTGCAACCGGAGTTCTGTTCGATCCTCGGCGAACGGGGATCGGCCCAGCAGCGCCGGACATCGTTCCGACCGGTCTGCCGGGGGGAGAAGCTGATCGGGAACCATGTGACGGAACCGACGGCCGGTTCGGACGCCGGGGCGATCCGGACCGTGGCGCGACCGGTGCGGGCCGGATACGTCCTCTCCGGCCTCAAGAGCCAGGCGGCGTTCGCCGAGGACGCTGAGGAGGCGATCGTCTATGCGCGGGTGCCCCGCTCTAGGCGGGACCCCGGTCGGATCACCGCCTTCCTCGTCCCGCAGGACCGCTCGGGGATCCGGCGGGGCGCCGTCGCGGACCTCGGCGAGCGGTGGATGCGGCGCGGGAGCGTCGAATACCAAGAGGTGGAACTACCCGGATCGGCTCGGATCGGGAAGGAAGGAGAGGCGTTCGACGCCTTGAAGCGCGAGCTCACCCGAGAGCGACTCCTGCTCGCCGCGATCTATCTCGGGGTCGGCCGGGCCTCCTTCGACGAGACCGTCGCCTACGCCGGTCTCCGCTCGACGTTCGGTCGTCCCCTCGCGCAGCACGAATCGGTCGGATTCCGTCTGGTCGAGGATTGGGTCCGCCTGGAATCCGCCCAGCTCTACGTCGATCGGGCGCTGGCCCGACACGCCGAGGGCGCCTCGGTCGTCGGTGAGGCGGCGATGGCGAAGTGGCTCGCGACCGAGACGTCCCTTACGGCGATCGACCATGCGATCCAGTTCCACGGCGGGCTCGGCTACTCGTCCGCGCTCCCGCACGAGCAGCGGTGGCGCGACGTGCGGAGCGGCTCGATCGCCCACGGAACGTCGGAGATCATGCACCTCGTCGCGAGCCGATCCCTCTGGCCCTCCCAAGGTTCCCGGGCGAGCGCGAACCCTCCGCCGAACCGGGGGGTCAGCCGGGGCGGCGGCGGTGGGCGCCTTCGGCCACCCGCCGGTACACGTCGCTGATCCGAGTCGCGACGGAGGGCCAACTGTGGCGCTCGAGGGCGGCCGTTCGGGCCGCCAAGGAGCAGCGGGTCCACAGCGCATCGTCCGACATCAACCGGCGGATGTGCGTCGCCGTCTCGGCCACCCGTTCCTCAAATGGCATCCGGTGGTCGACGAGCCAGCCGTCGACCCCGGGGGTGACGATCCCTTCGAGAAGGTCGGATCCGACGACGGGCAGGCCGCAGGCCATCGCCTGCAGCGTCGCCACGCTGGCGAGCTCCATGTCCGAGGGATGGACGAACACCTTCGCCCGGGCGAGGCGCCGCGGGAGTTCGTCGTTCGAGAGCTCCCCCGTCAGGTCGAGCGCCGGATTGATCGCGAGGAGACGGTCCCGTTCCCCGGGGGTCCCCCAGGGGCCGAGCACCGCGGCGGGAACGCGGGCCTGCCGCGCGGCCGCCGCCAGGATGTCGAACCGCTTGTGCGGGGCCAGGACCCCGAGACCGACCACCCCCTCCCGAGCCTCATCGGGGACGGGATGGAACCGGTCCCCGTCTACGCCGAACGGGACGTACTCCACGGGACCGCCCTGATCCCCGCGAAGCCGCCGGAAGAGCGGCACCACGCGGGGGGCCAGGGCGACCACTGCTTCGGCCCCCCGCACCGCGAGGACATCCCGGGCGAGACGCACCCGATCGAGCCCTTGGACGTCCGACCGCCAGTATCGGGAATGGGAGGTGAACACGTACGGTCGGCCCCCGAGCCGAAGGAACTCCGCCGTCAGGGGGGAGTGGGCGTGAAGGACGTCGAACCGCCGCCCGGCAAGGTCGCCGAGAAGCGTCCCGGCCGCGACGACCTCCCGAGCCCGGGTGGACCGTAGGGGCGCGACACGATTCTCGACCGTGACGTCATGCCCTAGGGCCCTGAGCTCCCGAGCGAGGTTGGCGATGTAGTCCTCGACGGCGCCGTATCCAGGGGGTGGGATCGGGATCGCTCCCACCCCCAATAGGGCGATCCGCAACGCCCGAACCGGAGTGGCGGGCGCTCGGGGAGACAGGTCGGGCGCGTTCATCCCCCCGCCTTGGCTAGATCGACCGGCGCCCGACGAGCCGACGCCGAGCGGCCGCGTCGGGTTACGCTTCCTCGGTCGCTGGCGCCGCTGCGGGTGGATTCTTGCGGCGCCTCCAAACGAGGAATCCGCCGGCTCCTCCGGCGATCACGATCACGGCCGCCAGAACGCCGATCCCGAGGGGGGAGCCCAAGCTGAACGTCGTCGGGCCGCTTCCCGGACTCTGGACGGAGAGCGAATTGTTACCGATGACGGCTAGGCCGACGCCGTCCGTCACCGTCACCACGACGTTGAACGTTCCTTGAACGGTGGGTTGACAGGTGAAGTGACTGATGTTCTGGCTCCGGCAACCGCCGGGAAGCCCGGTATAGTGGTAGGAGTACGGGGCCGTGCCGCCGCCGACCGAGACGTTCACCAGGAGGTTCCCTCCGGGGGCGAGGCTGTTGGGGGTGAGGGAGAAGCTCGTGATCTTCGGTTTCGGGGCGACGGTCAGGTTGAGCGAGGCCGAACTCGAGACCTTCCAGGCGTCCCGCGCGGTCACGGTGACGGGGAAGACGCCCGCCACGAGCGGGGAGCAGGTGAAGGAGTTCGAGTAGGAGCCCTGGCATCCCGCGGGAAGCCCCGAGTAGGAGAAGTTGAGCGGGGCGGTCCCGTTCTGGGTGGCGACGTTCAGGTTGACCGACTGCCCGACATCCAGTCGCGTGGGCGAGGCGTTGAAGGCGGTCACCGTCGGATCCGGCACGATGGTCAAGGTGAGGCTCTTTGAGACGCTCACGAAGGCCCCATCGCTCACCTTCGCCGTGATCAGGAAGCTCCCGATCCCGCGCGGAGTGCAGGTGGGGGTGGGAGCGTTCGCGAGCGAGCAACCCGAGGGCAGTCCCGTGAAGAGGTAGGAGTACGGGCTCGTGCCGCCGGTGACGTTGGCGTAGAACGTGACCTTTACGCCGGCATCGACCTTGAGCGGCGAGATGCCGAACTTGACGAGATCAAGGGCCGCGTTGACCGTGATGTTGATCGTTCCGACGATCGCGAGACCGAACGTATCGACGACCCGGACCGAGATTGCGGCGCGGCCCGGTACGATCGGGGCGCAGAGGAGGGTCGAGGCGTTGGCGGCCGTACAGCCGCTCGGCAGGCCGGACCAGGTGAACACGAAGGGGGCGGTGCCTCCCGAAATGTTCGCGTAGAGGTG
>DASYZN010000014.1:0-8555 GCA_035946105.1 Thermoplasmata archaeon
CGAGCTATGTGCGGCCGTTGGGGGAGCGGCCCGGGGCGAAGGGGGGGAGCCGGCTGCCGGCCGCGCTCGCCCAGGCGGCCCGCGCGCCGTTCCCGCTCTCGGCCCCGCTCGCCTTCGGCGAGCTGATGGGCCGCGGGGCCCGACACCTCGTCCGGCACATCCATCCCCCGAAGGCGGAACCTCCCCGGGCCGCCCGCCACGCCCACCGCCGATTCCGACCGGTCGTCCGGGGGAGCCGGTAGGGTGACCGAGGCCGACGCGCCCTGGGCGATCCGATTGCCGACGCGGCTCGACCGGCGGATGCGGCTCGGTCCGTTCCCCTCCGCCCGGGACGCGATGAAGTTCGCAGCGTACGCCGCCGCCGGGACCGCCGTCCTCCCGGTCGGGGGACCCGGCGCCTGGCTCCCGATCCTCGCGGGGGGCTTCCTCCTCTCCGTCTATCGCCCGGACGGCAAGGGGATCGACGAGCGGTTCGGGGACTTCGTCCGCTACCAGACGCGCCGCCGCACGCGCCGATCCCGCTCCCCTCCGGCGGGGTCCCCGGGCGCCCCGGCCCGCCAGGCGGACCTCCCCGGGGAGGGCCTCGGGGCCGTCCTCGAGGTCGGCGGGGTCCCCGTGAGGTTCCTTCCGCCCTCGGAGGCCCGCGACCTCTTCGAGCGCTACCGCGCCCTCCTGCGCGGGCTCGACGGCCCCCTCGTCCTCGAGGCGGGCTCGGCGCCGCTCGACGCGCCCGATCGGCCCCGGCCGCCCGCCGAGCGGCCGCAGTCGGACGCCGCCCGGGCGGCCCGGGCCGGATACGAGGAGATGGTAAGGCTCCTCTTCCGCCGGCGACTGCGGCGCCGGGTCCGGATCCTCGTCTCGGTCGCCGGTCGCTCGGCGGACGCCTCGGGGGAGCTCGACCGACGGGCGTCGCGGATGTCGGCCGACCTGGAAGGACTCGGCCTCGCGCCGATCCGGCTCTCCGGCGGGTCGCTCCGCCGGGCGATCGCCGCCTTCGGGTTCGATCCCCCCGGAGGAGCCGCATGACGCGACGCCCGCTCGGACGCTCCTTCGACCTCGACGCGGCGACGACCTCCGGGGCCCTCGCGGCGGTCGTCGGGCTCTCCGCCTGGGCGACCCCGTTCTTCGACGGGCTCACGGTCGCCCTGGCCGCCCTGGCCCTCGTCACCGGCCTCGTCCGGCGGCTCTCGGGCCGAGCCGCAGTTCTCGGGGCCCTTCGGCCCTTCGATCGGCTGGGGCCGCTCGCCGTGGCCGTCGCGGGGTGGGCGATCTACCTATCCCTCCCGATCCTCGCCCTCGGGGTCCGGGACGTCGCCCTGGGGGCGCCGGGACTCCTCCTCGCGCTGACGGCGCCCGCCCGACGGCTGTCGGGGGCCGTCCCGTGAGCGCGCCGTCGCGGTCGGAGGGGCCGTCCTGGGTCCGGGGGGAGGCGCTCTTCGAGCTGCCGATCGTCCTCACCGGCCTGCCCTCGGAGGTCCCCTTCGGGTTCCTCGGCCGCCTCCTGTCGACCACCGAGCGCACCCGGATGGACCTGCAGGCGTTCCGGATCCCTCGGGAGCCGTCCCTCGCGCTCCTCGAGACCGCCGGAGCGATCGCCGACGCCGAGCTCACGGCGGGAACCCCCGCCGACGGCGCCCGACGATCCGATCTCGAGCTCGAGAGCGACGGGGCGAAGGCGCTCGCCCTGCGCGTCTCCTCCGGAGAGCAGGAGCTCTACCGCGTCGGGGTCTCTTTCCGGACCGTCGGGCCGTCCCGGGGGCGCGCGGAGCGGCTAAGGGC
The DNA here is from genome assembly GCA_035946105.1 of Thermoplasmata archaeon. Lineage (GTDB taxonomy): Archaea > Thermoplasmatota > Thermoplasmata > Lutacidiplasmatales > UBA184 > Lutacidiplasma. Next base: position 1,780 of record DASYZN010000014.1, read on the forward strand.
CGAGCTGGCCCGACGGTTCCAATCGATCGGGTTCCGGACGAGGATCCCGAGCTACGAGGCCGTCGAGGCCGTGGCGCCGCCGAACCTTCTCGGGACCGAGCGGCGGCCGACGGGCTACTGGCACACCCTCTCGACGGACGGCCTCGCCGCCTTCTTCCCATTCCTCGACGAGGCCGTCGTCGAGCCCGGCGGGATCCTCGTCGGCCTCCTCCTCGACGACGCGAGCCCCGTGGTCCTCGATCGGTGGTCCCAGTCGAGCTACTCCTGGGGGCTCTTCGGCAGCACCGGGTCCGGGAAATCGTTCGCCGCCTCCCTGATCGCCCTGCGGAGCCGCTGGATGCGCCCCGAGGTCGAACTCTTCGTGCTCGATCCCCTCGGCGAGTTCGCGCCGCTCGCCGAGGCGCTGGGCGGCGACGTCGTCCGGCTCGGGAGCCCCGGGGGTCCCCACCTCAACCCGCTCGATCCCGGCGGTGCCGCCGAGGGGTGGACGGACAAGGCGGGGCGGATCGGGTCGTTCCTTCGGACGCTCTTCCCGAGCCTGACCGATGTGGAGTCGGCGACGCTCGACGGGGCCCTCGCCTCGATCGGCTCCGATCGGGCGCGGCCCCCGATCCTGTCCGACCTCGTGCAGGCGGTCGCCGCCCGACGGGGGGCACCGCCCCGCCTCGCCACCCTGCTCGAGGTGTTCCGGACCGGTTCGCTCGCCTATCTCGACGGACCCTCGACCCTCACATGGGAGGGACGGCCGATCGTCTTCGATCTGTCGAACGTCCTCGAGGCCCATCTCCCGTTCCACCTCGCCTACCTGCTCGACGCGATCTACGCCCGTCTGCAGCGCTCCCCGAAGCCGAAGCTCGTCGTCGTCGACGAGGCCCACCTGTTGGCGCGCCACCCCGGCACCGCGGAGTTCCTCGACCGCCTCGTGCGCCACGTCCGGCATTTCGGGTCGGGGCTCCTTATCGTGAGCCAGAACCCGGACGACTTCCTCGGTTCCGAGGCCGGCCGCTCCCTCCTGCGCAATCTGCGGGCGACCGTGCTTCTCCACCTCGCCGAGGTCTCCCAAGCGACCCGCGCCTTCTTCGGGCTCACCGAGGCGGAGGCCGAGTGGCTCCCGAGGGCCCGGCTCCCCAAGGAGGCGGGCTATTCCGAGGGCCTCTTGAGGCTCGGACCCGCGCACCTCCCGATGGCGATCGTGGCGTCGACGCCCGAGTACGAGCTGCTCACGGGCCGTCCGATCGGTCCGGGGGAGTAGCCCCGGGCGGCCGGCCGACCCCGAGGCCCCGGATGCCGGTCCAACGAGGGGTTTATGAGGCGCGAACCGCCGGATTCGGACCGTGTCCGAGCCGGGCCCCGCGGCCGCCGAGCCGCCCCGGCGTCGGGAGAGCTGGAGCATCCGGCGGATCGCCGAGGACATCGGAGGGCGGCCGATCTCCGACTTCCAGGAGCCCGCCGGCTCCCAACGGCCGTCGGGGGGACGGGGCGCCGCCCTGGCGGTCCCATCGAACCGGCCGATCACCCCGAGCCCGGGGAGAGCAACCCCGGAAGCGCCAGCGCGCGGCGCCGCCTTCGCCCCGGCGAGTGCCGCCAGCCGCGTGGGCGACGACGACGCCCCGATCGATCCCGTCCAGCGGGTCTATCCCCCCCTCACCCGCGGGACCGGGCGGGCGCTCCACGGCGCCGAGCACGAGCACCACGTGGAGACCCTCGCCACGGTCCGCGGGGAGGCCGAGCCTACGGGCCCCGGCCACGTCCCGCACCCTCCGGGCCCCTCGACCCGCCCCGAGCGGATCTACCTACACTACCTCCTCCTGCACCTCGACCGGTTGAACGACCACGCCCTGGACTACCTCGCCCACGCCGTCCGGGAGGAGCGGGACCACCGCCACCCCCCGAAGGGCTAGTCGGAAGGGCGCTCCGCCGAGCCGATCCTCGCCAACAGCGCCGCGTGGATCGCGGGGTCGATCTCGACCCCGATCGCATTGCGTCCGAGCCGCGCGGCGGCCCAGAGGGTCGTCCCCGTGCCCGCGAACGGATCGAGGACCGTGTCGCCGACGACCGAGAACATCCGCACGAGCCGCTCGGGGATCTCCGAGGGGAACGCGCCCGTCCGACGGCCGACGGCGCCCTGCCGAACGCCCCGGATCCCCTCCCACACCTGGGAGAACCAGGCGTCCCGCTCAACCCGCGAGTACCGGCTCGCCGGGCGCCGCTTGTCCCCCCTCGGGAACGCCCGGAGGGGCCCCTTCCGGAAGAGGAGGATGAACTCGCAATCGATCGTCACGTAGGCGTTCGGCGGCAGGAATCCCGAGCCCAGGTAGGCGTTCGGCCGGTTCGTCGGCTTCTTCCACAGCACGTAGGGGAGCGGCCGGAGCCCGAGCGCTTCGCAGGCCAAGGTGACCCGGACATGGTTCGGCCAGAGCCGGAACTCCCCGTCGACGGTCCGAAGCGCGTCGCCGACGTTGATCGCCAAGAGCCCGCCGGGGAGGAGGGCGTCCCGGCAGGCCCTCCAGACCTCGGCGAGACGGGCGTGCATCCCGTCGAACCCCTCGGCGCCCCACCGATGGAACAGCCCGTCCCACTGGGCGACCATCGGGTACGGGGGGCTCGTGACCACGAGGGCGATCGACGAGGGCGCGATCCCGGGAAGCTCCCGGGCGTCACCGAGGATCGCCCGGACCCATCCCGTCGGCGTGGGGTCGTCCGGCACGCCCCCTCGACCGGCACGACGGTTAATACTCGCCTCCCCTCGCGAAGCCGATGCGGCTCGAGCGCCCGGTCCTGCAGGTGGCGCTCGACTTCGAGAACCTCTCGAGGGCGGAGCAGTCGGCCCGCGAGGCCGTCGACGGCGGCGCCGACTGGATCGAGGCGGGGACCCCGCTCCTCAAGAGCGAGGGCCTCGACGCGGTCCGCCACCTGAAGAAGGCGTTCCCGGGGCACCGGATCGTCGCCGACATGAAGGTGATGGACACCGGGGCGTTCGAGGTCGAGATCGCCGCGAAGGCCGGGGCGGACCTCGTCACGGTCCTCGGCGCGGCGGACGACGACACGATCGCCGACGCCGTCCGGGGGGGCGACCTCTACGGCGCCGAGGTCGTGGTCGATCTACTGAACGTGCCGGATCCGATCGCCCGGAGCCGGCGGGCCGCCGAGCTCGGCGCCGCCGCCGTCTGCCTGCACGTCGGGATCGACATGCAGATGCGCGGGCCGTCGTCCCGGCCGGCGATCCGCGAGCTCGCCCAGGCCTCGCCGATCCCCGTCGCGGTCGCCGGGGGCCTCACGGCCGAGTCCGCGGCCGACGCCGTCGGCGCCGGCGCCCAGATCGTCGTCGTCGGCGGGGCGATCACGAAGAGCCCCGATGTCGCCGCGGCCACCCGCCGGATCCGCGAGGCGATGTCGACGGGCCGGGCCGCCCCGACCGAGGCGTTCAAGCGCTACGCCGGCGCGGAGGTCCGCGCCGCCTTCCTAAAGGTGTCGAGCCCCAACGTCACCGACGCCCTGCAGCGCCAGGGCGCGATGCACGGGATCGTCCCGCACCTGAAGGACCCCGGGGTGCGGATGGTCGGACCCGCGGTCACGGTCGTGACGCGGGACGGCGACTGGGCGAAGCCGGTCGAGGCGATCGACCGCGCCGGGCCCGGGGACGTGATCGTGATCGACGCCGGCGGGGGCACGACGGCGATCTGGGGGGAGCTCGCGAGCTGGAGCGCCCACGGCCGCGGCCTCTCGGGCGTCGTGATCGACGGGGCCGCCCGGGACCTCGACGCGATCCTCGAGCTGGGGTTCCCCCTCTTCAGCCGCTCCGTGAGCTCGAACGCCGGCGAGCCGAAGGGGCACGGCGAGATCGGCGTCGAGGCGACGGTCGGGGGCCAGCGGGTCCGGCCGGGGGATTGGATCGTCGGCGACCTCTCGGGGCTGGTCGTCGTGCCGAGGGAGCGCGTCGAGGAGATCGCCAACCGCTCCCTCGACGTGCTCGAGCACGAGAACCGCGTGCGGGAGGAGATCCGGCGGGGCTCGACCCTGAGCGCCGTGCAGAAGCTCGAGCGCTGGGAACGGGTCGGCTGAGCGAGGCCCCCGACCGATCCGGCCCACGCCCCGGCCAAAATCCTTTAGGGTCTCGGCGGGCCATTCGGAGGCGCGCTCCCGTAGTCTAGTCCGGTCAAGGATAGAGGGCCTTCGAGGCGCCCGTCGGGGCGCCGAGGAAACCCTCCGACGTGGGTTCGAATCCCGCCGGGAGCATCGCTTTCATTTGGTGAGGCACCCCGGCCCATGAACGGAAGCCGGACCAGGGTTCCGGGGGAGCTCCGGGGCGACTCCGCCGCCGGTTCCATCGCCCGGGACTCAGCGATTCTATTAGTAATATTGGTTCTATTACCCACCCATGGCGACGTCCTCGAACTCGGCCACGACGGTCACGCTGCCCCAGAGGGTCCGAGAACGGCTGCGGGACTACCAGGTCGGAGGGAAGAGCGCCGCGGAGGCGATCGAGGATCTGATGGACGAGGTCCCGCCGGACTATTTCCGTCGCGACGTTCAGCGAGCCCTGCTGCTCCCGAGGGAGACCCTGTCCGAGTTTCGGAGAGCGCACCGGCTCTCCGCCGCCCACTGAATGTACGTCCTCTCGTTCGCGAAGCCGACCGCGGGCATTTCGTTCTCGAGGCTCCCTCGGCGCGCCCAGCGGGCGTTCGATGCGACATTCCATCGCCTGACCCGCGACCCGAGGACGCCCGCCCGAGGGCTCGATGTCCATCAATTGTGGGGGTACCAGAACGTCTGGACCCTCCGGATCCCGCCGTGGCGTGGAGTCTACGCGATCGATGGATCCTCGGTGGTCCTGATCGTCTTCGGCCACCGCGCGACGGTCTACGCTCAGTTGCACGCCCTCTTGCCACCGGAAGGAACCTACGTTTCGGAATCCCGGATCTCCAAACGTTCCGGGCGATAGCGATCCTCATCGCCTACAGCTGAGTTTCGAATCCTCCGCGGCCGGGCCTTCCATCCAGCGCTTCGATGGGGATGGGAACCATTCCGGGTGTGCCTCCTGCCGGAGGCACCCCTTCGGCAGCAACCGCCTAGGGAAGTTTCCCATGGCCTACCTCCGTCGCTCGGAAACGAAATCGGGGGGGTTTGGGGGGTTCCCGATCCACCGACCGGTGCACCCCTCTCCGGACCCCGGGGACCATCGGAGGAACTCGGCGCCTCCGCCGGCCCCCCGAAGCTCCCGGTCACCTCGCCCTTCCAGACCCGCAGCGTAGGGGCCGGGGGCCGTCGGGGCCCTATCGGCGGGCGTTCCCCGCGGCCGTTCGGGCAGCCGATGGCGATCGGATGGCGCGCAGGATCTGGGAGCGAGCGGCCGAGCGGACCGACTCGCGGTGAACGTAGCGCTGCTGGTGGGGCGCCTCGGGTCTCGCCGGACCGGACCAGGGCGCAGGATACCGAACGTCCCAGAGGACGAGCCGGTCAGGTTCGGCGAGCGGCAGGGCGACGGGCTCGCCGCCCCGGACGGCCGCCTCGAGGCGCTCCATCGGAAGGCGGCCGTCCTCGACGGCCCGCAGGGCGGAGACGATCTTGCGGACCATGCCCCAGACGAACGACCTCGCCCGGACGTCCACGACGAGCCACCCGGCCCTGAGATGGGGATCGACCGAGGTGACGGTGCGAACGACCGGGGCGGATCGCGGGATCCCCCGGCCGAACGACCGGATGTCGAGCGGTCCCGAGAGGCGGCGAGCGGCCTCCTTCCACGCCGGGGGCACCCGGCGCTCGGGCCGCTCCCAGTACCGGTAGACCCGTTCGATCGCGCCGCGGGTCCGGAACCCGAACGGCACCTCGACGACGTGCGTGAACCGGATCGATCCGGCGATCCCGTTCATCGCCCGCCCGAGGGCGTCCGGATCGAGGGGGGAGGTGATCGTGAGGGCGTTGGCCCGGGCGCTGACCCCGCGATCCGTGCGGCTGGCCACCTCCAAGGCGATCGAGCGCTCGTCATCGTAGAGGCCGAGGCGCACGAGGCCCCTACGGATCTCTCCCTCGACAGTGCGGAGCCCGGGCTGCCTCGCCCACCCCGCGAACCCCGTTCCGTCGTAGGCGAACCGGACGAGGTAGCGATGCTCGACCCGGGCCCCGCCCGGCCCCGGACGGCTCCGCGGCATGGGACCGTCCCGAGGTTCGACCGTCCGAGGGGGTCAGCGGATCGGCACGTCGACGAGTCCGCTGAACGAGCCGGTGCCGAGCAGCACGAACTGCCCGCCCGAGAGGCTCGTCCCGCCCGAATCGAGCGCGAACACGTCGCCCGCGGCGATCGCGGTGCCCGCTCCCGTGGACCAGCTCGAGGTGGCGAGGTCGAACGTGGCGAGGTGGGTCCCGCCTGAACCCTCGGCGATCAGGCTCCAGCTCGACGTGGCCCGGACGGCCCCGGAGAAGTTGAAGAACAGGAAGGAGAGGTTCCCGAACCGCGGGTCCGAGGAGGCGTTGACCCGGGTCACGGTGAAGTTGTACCAGTGGTGGGCGCCGCCCGCCGATTCGGTGGGGCCCCCGACGGCGATCGACCGCGAGAGGTTGAGGGCCGACGGCGGGGCGGTCCGAGGGCCATTGAGGCCTGGAAGGATCCCGCCGAGCGACGGGAGCGCCGAGCAGTTCTGCGTCGCCGTCGTCGACGACGTGACCTGCCCGGTCATCGCGTTGATCGTCGCGTTGAACTGGGGCTCTTGGGCGAGGCCGGTGAGCGGGGAGCAGAGGGTGTAGGTCACGAACCACTGCGACGGGAGGCTGAAGGTGAA
>DASYZN010000015.1:0-4660 GCA_035946105.1 Thermoplasmata archaeon
CTGACGAGCGATCTCGGGGCCGCCTACGCGGCCCAGATGAAGGGGGTCCTCAGCCGCTTCGTTCCCCCCGGGGCGATTGTCGACCTCACCCACGATCTCCCGGCGCACGACGTCCGGGAGGCGGCGTTCCTGGTCCTCCACATGGCGAGCCGGTTCCCCCCGGGGACCGTCCACGTCGTGGTCGTCGACCCCGGGGTCGGTTCCGAACGGGCGGCCCTCGCCATCGAGTGCCGGGACGGGAGCCGCCTGGTCGGTCCGGACAACGGGGTGCTCGATCCCCTACGACAGCATCTGGGGCCGCGCTTCGCCGTGCGGCTCGACCCCGGACGCTTCGGCGGCCCGCCGAGGGTCGGCACGACCTTCGATGGGCGCGACGTCTTCGCCCCCGCCGCGGGTCGGCTCGCCTTAGGGGTCTCCGTGGCCCGGCTCGGCCGCCCCCACCCGGTCCAGCGATTGACGATCCCCGAGGGTCGGGCGGTCCCCGGAGGGGCCGAGGGGGAGGTCCTTCACATCGACCGGTTCGGCAACCTGATCACGTCGATCGCCTCCGGGATCGCTCCCCGGGACCTCCGGGCGGTGTCGGTCCGTCTCGGCCGGGGTCGGCCCTTCGAGGCCGAGCGGACGGAGAGCTACGCGGACGCGGCATCGGACGGCCCGCTCCTGCTCGCGTCGAGCTTCGGTGCCCTCGAGATCGCGATCCGGCTAGCGCGGGCCTCCGATCGGTGGAAGGTCCGGGTCGGAACCCCCGTCAAGCTCACCTGGGCCGGACAAACGCGTAAATAACCCGGCCCGTAGGCTCTGGGTCCGAGCCCCGTTCACTCGGGAGTCCTGGGCGAGCATGGCGAAGCGCGACTACTACGACGTGCTCGGGGTCTCCCGGGGCGCCAACACGGACGAGATCAAGTCGGCGTATCGAAAGCTCGCCCGGCAGCACCACCCCGACATGAACAAGGAGAACCCGAAAGCCGCCGAGGAGAAGTTCAAGGAGCTCAGCGAGGCCTACGAGATCCTCGTCGACCCCGAGAAGCGCCAGCGCTACGATCAGCTCGGCTTCACCGGCGTGCAGTCCGACTTCGGCCCGGGCGGCTTCACCTGGCAGAACTTCACCCACGCCGGGGACCTCGAGGACCTCCTGGGCTCGACCGACTTCTTCCAGCAGCTCTTCCGGCAGGGCGGGTTCAACGAGGGGCTCTTCGGCCGACCGGTGGGGCGGCGCTCCGGCATTCCGAACCGCGGCAGCGACGTCGAGATCTCGGTCCGCCTGCCGCTCTCGGTCGCCGTCACCGGGGCGGAGCCGACCCTCGACGTGCCTACGACGACCCGTTGCCCGGATTGCCGAGGCACGGGCGCCCGGAACGGGACGGCCCTCGAGACGTGCCCCGAGTGCGACGGCCGCGGCCAGATCCGCCGATCGCAGAACCGCGGGTTCAGCCAGTTGATCTCGATCCTGGAGTGCCCGATGTGCCACGGGACCGGCCGGCGGATCCGCGACCCGTGTCCGACCTGCCAGGCGTCGGGCCTCGTGCGCAGGGTCCACCGGCTGAAGGTCACCGTCCCGCCCGGGATCGAGGACGGATCGGTCCTCCGGCTGGCCCGCCAGGGCGTCCCGCCGGAGGGGACGGGGACCCCGGGCGACCTCTTCGTCCAGGTCCTGCTCGAGCCCTCGCCCGCGATCCGACGGGAGGGCTCGGACGCCTTCGCCGAGGCCCACGTCCCTCTCTCGACGGCGCTGTTCGGCGGCGAGACGAAGGTCCAGACGGTCACCGGCGAGGCGATCCTGAAGATCCCCGCCGGCACGCAGCCCGAGACCCCGTTCCGGCTCCGGGGCGAAGGGTTCCCGAGGCTCCGCGCCGTCCAGCGGGGCGACCTCATCGTCACGGTCCACGTCGACCTCCCGAGCCGGCTCACGGTCCATCAGAAGGAGCTCCTCGGCGAGGCGTTGGGCGCCGCCCCCCCGCCGGAGGCGGGCGGACGTCGGAGCGGGCTGTTCGGTCGACGGAACTAGGACGCACCCATGCCCGAGGGGTTCGATGAGGGGGCCGCGACGGAGCACTACTTCACCGAGCGACCCCGATCGCCCTCGGAGCGTCGGACCCTCCGCTTCGTCTACCGGGGGGACCTGCTGACCTTCGCCGTCGACCGCGGGGTCTTCGCCTCGAGCGGCCTCGATCCGGGGACGGCGCTCCTCATCGAGACCCTCGATCCCGCGCCGACGGACCGGGTCCTCGATATGGGCTGTGGCTGGGGCGCGATCGGCATTGCGGCGGCCCGGCGCGCGACGGAGGGGCAGGTCGTGCTCACGGACATCAACCGGAGGGCGGCGCTCCTCGCCCGAAGGAACCTGCGGACGAACCGGATCGGCAACGCCGAGGTCCGGATCGGATCCGGGTTCGCCGCGGTGGAGGCGGAGCGGTTCAACCTCATCGCGATGAACCCTCCGTACCACGCGGGACGGCCGCTCGTCGAGGCGTGGCTCTCGGAGACCCCGGCCCACCTCAAAGAGGGCGGCCGGCTCCTGATCGTCGGCAAGGGGAGCCAAGGGATCCTGTTCTACCAGGCGTGGCTCTCGGAGCGCTGGGCGCCGTCGGTCGAGGTCCGGGCCCGCGGCGGCGGCTACCGAGTGCTCGAGGCCCGCGTCGGGTCACCGGAACCGAGCGGTCCCCCGTCGACGGCCCACGAGACCCGAAGCAGTTAAGAGGGGGGGCCTGCTCGGCGGCCGCGCCCGCCGGTCGACGACGGAACGAGCCTCGCCGACCCCGCGGAGCGCGCTCGAAGAACCAGGAGAGTGAGTCCCGCGCCGAAGACCCCCCCGAACCCGGAGGCCGATCCGAAGGCGGCGGAGCCGCCCGCGGAGGCCGAGGCGGAGCCCAAGGGCGGCCGCAAGGAGAAGGGCGGGAAGGGGAAGGACGGCGAGGGCAAGTCGAAGGGGAAGGCGCCCCGCGCCGGCGCCGGCGGCGCCCCCTCGGGGAAGCGGGCGGCGAAGCCGATCCCCGACAACCCGAACTTCCGCTACATCGTCCGGCTCGCCGGGAGCGACCTCGACGGCCGTCGCCCGACGGCGATGGCGCTCACCGGGGTCCGGGGGATCGGGCGCCGGGTGGCGACGGTCGCCTGCCACCTCGCCAACGTCAACCCCTCCGAGATGATCGGCAACCTGCCGGAATCGACGGTCGACGGGATCGAGACCGTCCTCGGCGGGCTCGCGACGGGGCTGCCCCCCTGGATGCTCAACCACCCGACGGACAGCACGACGGGTGAGACCCATCACTACGTCTCCGCCGACCTCGAGACGGCCCGGCGGGACGACGTGAACCGGATGAAGATGATCCGCTCCTACCGAGGCGTCCGCCACGAGCGGGGCCAGAAGGTCCGGGGCCAGCGGACCCGCTCGAACGGTCGCACGGGGATGGCCGCGGGCGTCCTGAAGAAGGCGGCCAAGGAAGCCGCCGCCGCGAAGTCGAAGGAAGAGGCGACCCCCGCCGCCGCGGCGGCCCCGGCCCCCGCCGCCCCGGCGAAGGCCGGCAAGACCGCCGAGAAGAAGGAGTGAGCCCGTGGGCGATCCGAAGTTCCTCCGGCGCACGTTCGATGCCCCAAAGCACCCGTGGGAGTCGGTCCGGATGGACGAGGAGCGCAAGCTCCTGCAGAAGTTCGGCCTCAAGAACAAGCGTGAGCTCTGGAAAGCGCAGGCGATCCTGCGGGGCTTCCGTCGCCAGGCGCGCGACCTGCAGGCCCGACTGCGGGCCGGCGAGGAGCAGGCGCGCCGGGAGACGGACGGCCTCCTCGGCCGCCTGACGAGGCTCGGGTTGCTGCCTCCAGGGAGTCCGACGCTCGACGATGTCCTCGCCCTGGGCATCGAGGACATCCTGAGCCGGCGCTTCGAGTGGGTCGTCGTCCGAAGGGGCCTCGCGCCGAGCCCGCTGGGGGCTCGCCAGCTGATCGTCCACGGCCATCTCTCGATCGGGGAGGGCCGCATGACCCGTCCCGGCTACCTCCTCCCCGCGGCCGACGAGGCGCGGATCAGCTACTCGGGCCGCAGCCCGCTCAACGACGACGCCCACCCGATCCGCGTCGCCCTCCGGGAGAAGCTCGAGGCCCGCCCGGCCGAGGCGCCCCCGACCGACGCCCCCGACCCGATGGCCCGCTGAGGCGTTCGATGGCGAAGATCGGGATCGCGCACATCTACGCGAGCTACAACAACATCCACATCACGGTCACCGACATCACCGGCGCCGAGACCCTGACGAAGGCGACGGGCGGCATGGTCGTGAAGGCGGCCAGGGACGAATCGAGCCCGTACGCCGCCATGAAGGCGGCCGACCAGGTCGCCGCCGTGATGCGTGAGAAGGGCTACGACACCCTCCACGTCCGCGTGCGCGCGCCCGGAGGGAACCGATCCCGCTCGCCGGGCCCGGGGGCCCAGGCCGCCATCCGAGCGCTTTCCCGGGCCGGGATCCGGATCAACCGGATCGAGGACGTGACCCCGATCCCCCACGACGGCACCAAGGCGAAGGGAGGCCGGCGGGGCCGCCGGGTCTAGGCCGATGGAAGCGACGGTCACGGAGCTGAAGCCCCGGGCCCTGAAGCTCGAGTTCAGCGGGGCGACGGCGGCCCAGGTGAACGCGGTGCGCCGCACCCTCCTCTCCGACGTCCCGAAGCTCGC
>DASYZN010000016.1:0-12036 GCA_035946105.1 Thermoplasmata archaeon
CGCGGCCCCGCCGAGGATGAGCAGGCCGGCGGCGGTCAGCAGCGGGGTGTTCGAGCCGACGAGGCTCCCGAGGAACGGCTGGCTCCCGGAGACGAACGGGAAGCCGGCGGCCGCCCAGCCGGGTCCCGCCCCGCTGGTCGCATACGCGGCGAAATAGATGAAGATCCCGAGGAGGAAGAGGACGTCCCCGATCCGCGTGACCAGGAACGCCTCCTTGGCCGCGCTCGCGGCGCTCGGCTTCTCGTAGTAAAAGCCGATGAGGAAATAGGAGCAGACGCCGACCAGCTCCCAGAAGAGGAAGAACTCGAGGAGGTTGTCGGACAGGACGAGGCCGGTCATCGCGGCCAGGAAGAGGGAGAGCTCCGCGTAGTACCTCGGCAGCCCTCGGTCGTGGTGCATGTAGCCGATGGAATAGAGCATCACGAGGAAGCCGACGACCGTCACGACGATGAGCATCAGGGCGGAGATCGGATCGACGAGGATGCCGACGGAGAACGTCACCCCGTTCGGGAAGGTGCCGGGCGAGCCCGGCACGGTGAACCACGTCAGGTTGGCGTCGGTGTACGACCCCGGGGAGAGGATCTCGGCCAGGCCGACGAAGAGGCCGATCACCATGGCGAGGAAGGAGAAGCCGACGGCGATCCAGCCCCCGCTCTCCGTGCGGGCCCCCCAGCGGCGCCCCCCGAGTCCGATGACGGCGAAGGAGAGGGCCATGAGGACGGGTACGAGCCAGGCCCAACCGAACGCCGCGTCGAGGAAGCTCATCCGAAGCTCCTACAGTTTCAGGACCGAGGCCTCGGCGACGTTGATCGAGCCCCGGATCCGGTTCAGGGCGAGGACGATGGCGAGGCCGACGGCGATCTCGGTCGCCGCGAGACCGACGACGACGACGGCGATCGCCTGGCCCGTCAGGCCCGACGAGGTCCCCGAGAACGTCGCGAAGGCGACGAAGTTGAGGATCGCCGCGTTCATCGCGATCTCGATCGAGATCAGGAGCAGGATGAAGTTCCGCCGGGTGAGGATCCCGAAGAGGCCGAGGCCCAGCAGCGCCCCGGAGAGGGCCAGCACCCCCTCAGGCGAGAAGAGGCTCACTCCCGCCCCTCCCGCACCAGGTAGATCGCCCCGGCGAGGCCACTCAGCATGACGAGGCCGAGCAGGAGGAGCCACGGTCCGTTCGCGTTGAACAGCGCCATCGACAGGAGCGCGGGATCGTAGGCCCGCCGTGTCGCCTCCCCGGAGGGGAGCGTCCCCGCCCCCGCGAGGACGAGGGCGAACGAGAGCCCCGAGAGGGCGATGGGTCCCGCGCCGATCCCGGTGGCGGCCTCCCGGGAGAAGATCCGCTTGCGGGTGACCATGACGCCGAACAGCAGGAGGATCGTGACGGCGCCCGCGTAGACCCCGAGCTGGAGGACGCCGAGGAACGGGGCCTCGAGGAGGAAGTAGAGCCCGGCGAGGGCGACGAAGAAGCTCGCGACCCAGAGGATCGTGTGGACCAGCTCCCGGACCAGGAGCGCGAGGGCCGCCGTCGTGAGCAGGACGATCGCGAGGCCGAGGAACGCGAGTTCCTCGAGGATCACGGGTGGGTCCCCCAGAGGAGGCACTCCTTCGGGCAGACCGAGATGCAGGTGCCGCAGCGGACGCAGTCGGAATCGTTGACGACGGGCTCCTTCCAGATCCGCTTCGGCAGCTTCTCCCCGGCCTTCGGCACGGGTTTGGGGATGTCGAGCATCGTGATGCATTGCGTCGGGCAGTCCCGGGCGCACGCGTTGCAGCCGATGCACAGCGGGGCATCGAGGAGGATCGAGTCCTCGTTCTCCGGCCGCTCGAGGCGGATCGGGTTCATCGGGAGCTTCCGCTCGAAGACCTCGAAGAGCTTCTGCGGCGAGTAGATCATCTCCGAGCGCTTCGCCACCGAGAGCTCGTAGCGGGTGGTCATAGAGAGGCAGCCCTCGGGGCAGGCATCCGAGCAGAAGCCGCAGTAGCTGCACTTGCCGTAGTCGATCTGCGGGCACTTCTTCGGGTGCTTCGGATCGCCTCCCGGCACGCTCACCATGTCGATGCAGAGGTCCGGGCAGCTGAACGCGCAGAGGTTGCAGGAGATGCAGGTGGCGATGTTCAGGGCGTGGACCCCCCGGTAGTTGTCCCAGACCGCCCCGACGCCGAACGGCTTGCCCGAGGCGACCGAGAGCTTCCCCTGGAAGGTGGGGTCCTCGAGCCGCTCGAACGGGTAGACGACGGTCGAAGGGCGCACGAGGCTCTTCACGAACTGGCGGGCCGCGGTCGCGAGCGGCTTCGCGATCCAGAGGACGGGGTTCGTCCCCTCGGACGGTTCGCGGACGGCGGCCATCGTTGGTTCAGCCCCCCGAGGCCGGCAGGCACCCGAAGACGGGCAGGCACCGCTGGAGGACGAGGAGCGCCGCGAGGAAGACGGAGAACAGGGAGAGGGGGATCATGCGCATCCACCCGACCCGAAGGAGCTGGTCGGTCCGGACCCTCGGGAGGGCGGCCCGGATCCAGACGAAGAGTCCGAAGACGAGGTAGGTCTTCACCATGAACCAGAGGATCCCGGCGAGCGGGAAGGAGGTGAGGGCCGAGGGCACGTAGCTCGGCAGGGTCCATCCGCCGAGGAAGAGCAGGACGATCAGGATGCTGCCGACCAGGGCGCGCAGGTAGTCGGCGAGCATGAAGAAGGCGAAGAGCATGCCGCCGTACTCGGTGTTCCACCCCTCCACGAGCTCGGCCTCCGCTTCCGGCAGGTCGAACGGGATCCGCTCCATCTCGGCGAGCATCCCCGCGACGAAGACGACCAGGGCGAAGAACAGCGGGCCGAAGTACCAGTAGTCCCGCTGTTCGAGGACGATCGTAGTGAGGTTGAAGCTGCCCGAGACGAGCACGACGGCGACGACGGCGAGGAGGATCGGGACCTCGTAGGCGATCATCTGCGCCGCCGAGCGCATCCCGCCGAGCAGGGAGTACTTGTTGTTCGACGACCAGGCGCTCACGAAGATGAACAGCGGCGCGAACGAGAACACGACGAGGGCGAGGAGGAGGGAGAGCGGGACCGAGCCGTTCGACCAGCCCGTGGAGATCGGCAGGATGCCGAAGATCAGCAGCGAGGTGGCCAGGTAGGCCGCGGGTCCCGAGTAGAACCCCAGCCCGTCGGCATCGCGGGGCTTGTAGGTGTTCTTGCGGAAGAGCTTCAACCCGTCCGCGAAGTTCTGCAGGAGGCCCGCGTAGCCGACGTGCATCGCCCCGCGGCGGTCCATGAACCGACCGAGGAGCTTCCGCTCGAACCAGATGAGGACGATCGTGTTGAGCATGCTCGCGAGCAGGAGGATCCCCCCGAAGACGAGGGCCGAGAGGAGGGCGACCAGCCAGGGGGCGTCCAGCGCGGGTCCGACCGGGGCGGGGAGCCGGCCGAGCAGCCCGAGGAGGGTCGCCGCGAGGAGTTGGCCCACATCATACAGCGTCTGGATCGCCATCGACCGATGCCCCCCTCCCTATCGGTCGCTCTCGCCGACGCAGATGTCGACGCTGCCCATGATCGGGGGGATGTCGGCGACCCGGTAGCCGATCATGTACTGGCGGGCGGCCGAAAGGTTCGCGAAGACCGGAGAACGGAACTTGACCCGATAGGGGTGCTCCCCGCTCTCGTTGACGACGTACGCCGCCGCCTCCCCGTGCGGCTCCTCGATCGCGGAGACGCCGACCCCCTTCGGGTATTGACGCTTGAGCAGGTAGCCTTCCCGGCCGATGGGGGCATACGGAGCTCCGAGCCAGCGGGGGAGGTCCGGCGCGGTCACGGGGCCCGGATGGCGGTCGAGCCAGTCCAACACCTGGCGGAGGATCCGGACGGATTGGCGCATCTCCTCGAGCCGGACCAGGTAGCGGCCGGTCACGTCGGCCGAGTCGGCCCGTGCGACGTCGAACTCGACCTGGTCGTAGATGGCGTACGGCCGGTCCTTGCGGAGGTCCCGGGCGACCCCGGCGCTCCTCAGCATCGGACCCGTGACCCCGTGGGCGATGCAGTCCTGCGCCTTCAGCACCCCGAGGCCATCGCAACGCCGCCGGAAGATCTCCGACCCGAGGCAGAGTTGGTCGTACTCCTTGAACCGAGGGATGAGCCAGTCCAGGACCTTGCGGCACTGGTCGGTGAACCCCTGCGGGAGGTCATTGCGGACCCCTCCGACGCGCATGTACTCGTAGGTGAGGCGTCCGCCAGTGAAGCTCTGGAAGAGGTCGAGGAGGAGGTCGCGGTCCCGCATCCCGTAGAGGAACGGGCTCATGAGGCCGAGGTCCTGGACGAACGCCGCATACCACATGATGTGCGAGGCGAGCCGTTGCATCTCCTCCGCCAGGACCCGGATCCAGAGGGCCCGCTCCGGCGGCGTGACGTGAAGCGCGCGCTCGGCCGCGGTGATGTAGAGGTGCTCCCAGGCGATCCCGGCGACGTAGCAGCAGCGGTCCATCAGGGTGATGATCTCGTTGTAGTGGCGGTCCTCGCTGATCTTCTCGATCCCGCGATGCAGGTAGCCCATCTCGGGGTCGACGTCGACGATCATCTCCCCGTCGATGCGCACCCTCAGGTTCCACAGGCCGTGGGTCATGGGGTGCTGCGGCCCCATGTTGATCCACATCTCAGACATGGCGCGTCTTGACCTCCAGCTCCTCGGGCTCGTGGAGCTTGAACGATCGGAGCAGCGGATGGAATTCGTAGCCGTCCGGCATCAAGAGGTGCCGGAGGTCCGGGTGATGATCGAACGAGATGCCCACCATCTCCCAGGCCTCCCGCTCGTGCCAGTTCGCCGACGGCCAGATCGGGCAGGCGCTCTCGATCCGCGGATCGGCGGCGGGGACATCGGCGGAGAGCAGAAGGTACTGGTGCAGCTCGTCGGACCAGGCGAGGTAGATCACCTCCCGATGATCGACCCAGTCGATCCCCCCGACCAGGCTGAGATGACGGAACCCGAGGTCGTCGCGCACCGCGCGGAAGAGGGCGAGGGCCACCGACGGGTCGAAGCGCACCCGGGCGACGACCCCGTCGAACGGGCCGACCTCGAGGAGGCCGACGGGCAGGCGCTGCCGAAGCGTCCGTTCCACGCCCTCTGCCTGCATCCCCGCTCCCTTCCCGACGTGCCCGGCGGTCGGACCGCCTCTACTCGCCGCGCTCCCGGATGAGGGTCTCGAGCTTCAGGATCCCGTCGAGGAGCGCCTCGGGCCTCGGCGGGCAGCCGGCGATGTAGAGGTCCACCGGGATGAGCTTGTCGACCCCGGGGACGACGGAGTAGGCCGTACGGAACGGGCCGCCTCCGGTGGCGCAGTTGCCCATGGCGATGACCCACTTCGGCTCGGGCATCTGCTCGTACAGGGTCACGAGCTTGTGGGCGACCTTCCAGGTCACCGTGCCGTTGACGATCATGAGGTCGCACTGCCGGGGGGAGGAACGGGGGACCACGCCGAAGCGCTCGGCGTCCCATCGCGCCCCGAACGCCGCGGCGAACTCGATCGCGCAGCACGCGAGTCCCCAGTGCAGGGGGAAGAGGGAGTTGCGGCCGGCCCAGTTGAAGACGGGGCGGATCAGCTTCCCCTGGGCCTGCTCGGCGATCAGGGAGGAGAGGGCCTCCTTGGCCGCGGGGATGAACTGGGCGGACCGCAGGGCCTCGATCTCGACGAACGGTACCGCCGCCTCGACGACCGCGCCTCCGGGGGCCGTGGGAGTCGTGCTCCCGGGGTCGGACGGTCGTGCGATCGTCTGCGGTGGGGAGGTCATACCACCCATCGCTTCTCGCCCGAGAGCGCGTAGTAGATCCCCGCGAGGGCGAGCGCGGTGAACCCGAAGGCGATGAGCATCGGGTACGCCGAGGAGTTGACCCCGCGGAACGTGAGCGCCCAGAGGGCGAGCACGAACCCGAGGATGTCCACGGCGACGAAAACGATCGCGAACGTGTAGTGCTGCGTGGGGAAATCGATCTGGGCCTCCCCCTCCGCCTCCTCGCCGCACTCATACGTGGTGAGTCTCAGATACGCCCGTCTCGCCTTCGCTCCGAGGAGGCTGTTCAGGACGAGCGAACCGATGGCGAACGCCGCGGCGATCCCGCCGAACACGAGGAAGGTTTCGAGATCTGCGGGCACGAAGGAGTCCCTCCTGCGGCTGTCAAAACAACCGACGTCCGACAAATCCGGAGTCGGTATTTAACGTCGGGCAGGCGGGCGGGCTCGACAGGTCTTCGCACGCCTCCCGGCCCGTTTCCGGGGCCGATCGATGCCGCCCGGGAAGGGCCTCGATCCGATCGCGTCGCGTCGACGCGAGGTAGGACGATTCCGGTCCTCGAAGCGCCCGGCCAGGCTACTTCTCGGCGGCGCGGGCCTTCCGCGCCTTGGCGAAGTCCGGGAGCCGCTTCGCCCGGAACGCATGGATCCCTTCCGAAAGCTCGGGGGACCTCGCCGCCTCGACCGCCCCTCGGCGCTCGAGGGCGAGCTGGTGCTCGAGGTCGTTCGTGAACGCCGCCAGCATGAGCCGCTTCATCCAGGCGGAGGCGACGTGGGCACCGGAGGCGAGTTCGCGAGCCCGCTCCCACCCGCGAGGACCGAGGGCCGCCGGCTCGACCACCTCGTGCACGAGACCGAGCTCTCGCGCTCGCGGCGCCGCGATCTTCGCGCGGGTCCAGAGGAGCTCCTGGGCCATCCCGATCCCGAGGAAGTGCGGAAGGAAGTAAGTGAGGCCCCCGTCCGGGACCGCGCCGAGGCTCGGGAACGCCGGGACGAGCCAAGCCTCGGTCGAGGCGATCCGCCAGTCCGCGGCGAGGGCTAAGGAGAGTCCACCTCCGGCCGCCACGCCGGGCAGGCTCGCGATCACCGGCTTCGACATGCCGAGGATCTCCCGGACCGCGAGCTCCTGCTCCCCCGTCAACTCGTGGAAGAAGGTCGGAAGGTCGTTCCGTTCCCGGGCCTCATCCATCGCCGCGATGTCGCCCCCCGCGCAGAACGCCGATCCGGCCCCGGTGAGAAGGACCGCCTCGACCTTCGGATCGAGGGCCGCCCGCTGGAGGGCGAGGCGCAGCGCCCGGAGCGAAGGGAGATCGAGCGCATTGAGACGGTCAGGGCGATCGAGACAGATCTCCTCTACGTTCCCGTCGGAGCGCGTTCGGATCGGGCCCGACATCGTCGGGGTCGCCCATCAGCGGCCGGACAAATAACGGCCACCCACGCGTCCTCAGACGAGCCGCGATGCCGGCACCCCGCTCTCCCCGATAGCGCCGGTACCCGTGAAGTTGATCGGGTCGCGGCGGGATTCGAGCCGATCCGATTCCCTGCCGAGGGCTCCCGGCGGGATCAGGGCGGAGGGGGAATGCGTTTTCGGGGATCGTTCGGCGGGGGCGGCGGTGGCTCCAACCCGTGGCTCGGAGGAGGCCCTGGGAGGGCGGAGGTCGTCGGCGAGGGAGTGGCCCCGAAGATGGGATGGGGCGGACGAAGGACGGCGGCGGGCGGGACGGGGGCGGTGGTCCCCGGCCCTCGCTCGTCCGGGTCCGGGAGTTCGACCCCCTTCGGTGAGGCGATCATCCCGGTGGAGTCCGTCTCGGCCTTGATCTCCTGCTCGATCGTCTTGATCTCGGTCATCAGCTCCTCCTGGCGCGGGATTGGCCCGAGGATGTCGTCCATCGTGCCCACTTGCTTTTCGAGATCCGGGAGCGAGTTGAGCGAGCGGTCCGGAACCGTCCGTGACGTGCCGAGGTATTCCGAGGCGCCCTCCATGAGGCGCGAGAACTCGAACGGGAAGAGGATCTTCGTGGCCTGCCCTTCGCCCAGCTGCCCGATCGTGTCGAGCGAGATGACCGTGAGGGCCTTGGCGTCGAGGGTGCTCGCCCCCAAGGAGAGGATCCGCAACCGCTGCGCCTCCCCTTGCGCCTCGAGGATCGTCGCGACCCGAGATCCCTCCGCCTCGAGGATCTTCGATTGTCGAACCCCTTCGGCCTGCAGGATCCGCGACCGCTTCTGGCCCTCGGAGACCAGGATCGCCGATCGCTTCTCTCCGTCCGCCCGCAGCACGGCCGCGCGCCGCTGACGTTCCGCAGAGGTCTGCTCCTCCATCGCGGCCTTCACCGGTCCGACGGGGTCGACCTCCTTGATCTCGACCGCCTCGACGCGGACGCCCCAACGATCCGTCGCCTCGTCGAGGATGTCGCGGAGGCGGGTGTTGATCCGCTCTCGGTTGTAGAGCACCTCGTCGAGTTCCATGTCTCCGATGACCGACCGCAGGGTGGTCTGGGCCAGCGCGACGGTTGCGATGTGGTAGTCTTGGACCTGGAACTTCGCCTTCGGCGCGTCGACGACCTTGATGTAGATGATCGCGTCGACGTTCGTCGGCGAATTGTCCTTCGTGATGACCTCCTGGCGGGGCACCTCGAGGACCTGCGTCCTCAGGTCCATCTTGTAGACCGTGGAGATCGGATTGACGACGTTGAACCCGGAGTTGAGCAGCCGCTTGTATCGGCCGAGGAGGGTGACGATCCCCTGCTCATACGGGGCGATCGAGTAGAACGCCTTCGAGAGCAGGTAGACCAGGATGATCACGCCAACGAGCGCGAGGAGGTAGTAGCCGGTGTAGTCGGTCATGGACGACCTCCGATGGAACGAGCGAATGCGCTACTCATGGCTCGAGCTCGGCACCCGGCGGCCGTACATTAGAGCTTGGTAGGAACGACCGGCGAACCGCCCGGAGGGCCTCCACCCGATCAGTTCGCCGACGGCGGCTCCGAGATCGGGGCAACGATCAGCGACACGCCTTCTCCGGAGACCACCCGAACCCTCGTGCCGATCGGGATGGAGCTTTCGGCGGTCGCGGACCAGACCTCCGACTTGACGCGGATTTTCCCCCGCAACGTGTGGGGCACGATGGGCACCGTGACGATCCCGATCTCTCCGGCGAGGCCGGCCGAGGTCGTCGTCATCGGGAGATGGGGCGGGGCCACCCATCGATAGTAGGGGATCTCTAGGATCCCCGCCACGGCCGCCACGAGGACGATGACGATCGGTCCAACGGGGCTCTGCAAGAGGACGTCCGGCAAGAACAGGTAGAGGAAGCCGCCCGCGATCAGGATCGAACCCGGGATGAACAGCAAGGCCCCGGGATGGGCCAATTCGAGGAAGAGAACGATGACTCCCGTGACCACGATCGCGATCCCGACCACGTCGTTGACGAGCATGCAAGAGGGTGACGGTCGCCGGGACCATTAACTCCTGCGCCTGCGCGGATGCCTCGATCCGAAGACGGCAAGGGTCGCGCGGTCCAACATGCGGGCCACTGAGGGATGTCGGATGGATCGGTCGCCGTCCTCGAACTCTTGGCGCGGATCGAACCCCCCGGGCCGACGGGCTCCGCTCGGGGCCGGGACAGCTTGAGGCGTTCGCCGAATGACGTTCTGGCGGCGCGAGGGAGACCGTCGCGGGGATGGCTTCGACCCCAACCGCCTCGTGGAAGGCGCGGGACCGAGTTTTATTAATGCGGTCACCTACCGACTCGACGTGCGAAGGGCCCTCCGGGTGGACCTCTCCGCGCACGAACGGACCCAGCTCGAAGCTTGGTCTTCGTCCGACGGGGGGGCCGAACGGCTCGCCAAGCGAGCCCAGATCGTCCTCCAAGCCGAGCGGGGACTATCGAACGTAGAGATCGGCGCCGCCCTCCACGTGGACCCCGGCACCGTGGCGAAATGGCGACAACGCTTCGTCATCAACCGCCTCGACGCGATCCGACGGGAAGCGCCTCGGGCCGGTCGATCTCGGAAGGTCCCTTGGAGCACCGTCGAAAGGATCCTCGAGACGAGCCAATCCTCCCCCCCGGCTCCGGGATTGCGATGGACCCGCCGGTCCCTGGCGCGCCAGCTCTCGGTCAGCCACATGCTGGTCCACCGGGTTTGGAAGGCGTATCGGATCGAGCCCGGTTCCTCGACCGTCCGGGACTGGGGCACGGGAGAACCCGATCCGAGGAAGTTCATCGACCTGGTCGGGGTCTATTACGGTCGGGAAGGCGGAGCGGCGATGTTCGAGGTCGGGGTCAGCCCCGACGTTGTACGCTCCTATCTCCTGCCCGACCTCCCAAGGTCGGATCTGGGGATCTCCGGAGGGATCCACACCGACGGGCGATCGATCGTCATGGACCACCTGATCCCGTTGATGCAGCGGCTCGAAGAGGAACGCCGGTGGCCGGGCGGTCCCTCCACGAGTTCCACCCATGACCTGTTGATCTTCCTCCGGACGATGGACTACGTGACGGCCCCCACGTCCGACATCTGGATCGTCCTGAAGCGCCCCGATCCCAAGGAGGCCGACTCGCTCCAAGCGTGGCTCC
The DNA here is from genome assembly GCA_035946105.1 of Thermoplasmata archaeon. GTDB lineage: Archaea > Thermoplasmatota > Thermoplasmata > Lutacidiplasmatales > UBA184 > Lutacidiplasma. The sequence continues at coordinate 10,346 of DASYZN010000016.1, forward strand.
GGCAACATCCGCGGTTCCGAGTCCTGAGCGTCTCGCCGAGCGGAAGTTGGCCGCTCGAGGTGCGACGATGGGTTCAACAGTGGAGCCGTTCCCGTCTGCACGCCGAGAGCTTCCGCAGCTCGGGGGCCTGTCATGCCTCCTTGGCGCGCCTCCTTTCCACGACGGAAGCCTCCACCGTTCCGTTTGCCTGGGCCCCGACGTTCGACTCCCTCCGCGGCTGGGGCAGTCACCTTCCGGGGGGATCGTTAACGGGCGAGATTTACGTTACGAATCCGAAGAACCACAGGTTAACCGACGTAAAATCGAGCTTTCACCCGGTCAAGACCTGAGCGGCGCGAGCACGATACTCCGCAGTATTCGCGTTACGTTTCGTCACGTGTTAATACGTAGAGCCGCTCGCCGCGCTTGCCCCTAACGGGGCGAACCGGGAAAGAAAGGAGTGGAAAAAGCGAAATGGTAGCGAGAACGATGTGGGTATCCCTGTTGGTCGTGGGATTCATGGCCGTGTCCGGCCTTGGATTCGCGGCCTTCACCGTGAGCCCGTTGAGCGCGACGAACTCGGCGACCGCCGGATCCGCGAGCTGGCAGCTGGACACGTTCAGCGTGACGGCGAGCGAGTCCCCCGTGACGACCGACTGCACCTGGACGAACACCGCGACCGCCATGTCCATCACCGGGACGAACTTCGCCCCGGGGGACTGGTGCTCGGACTTCGGCAGCGTCCACAACACCGGCACCCTCCCGCTGACGGTGTCGTACACGATCACGGGCCCGTCGAACGGCGCGTGCTTCAACGGCCAGATCGGCCAGCCGACCGGGACGAACAACCCCCTGCCTGCCTCGGGCTTCCCGCTCGCGGGCGGCGCCTCCCAGCCGTTCTTCATCGCCCTCGAGTTGACTGAGGGCGTTCCGGGCAGCTGTTCCTCGGAGTCGTCTGGCGCGTTCGTGATCACCTTCACGGCGGCCGTCAGCGCGAACCCGACGGAGAACAACGAACCCGGCGGCGGCGCCTCGGCGAACCTCTAAGGGGTCGCGTCCGACGTCAAGCCAACCTTTTCCCTTCCCCTTTTTCTTCCCCTTGACGGGGCGATCGGCCGGGGAGCGCTCTCCTCCGGCGGCCGGCACGTCCGCAGATCGGTCCGGCACCGTTCGAACCAGGAGCTGAATCCTCGATGGACGTCGACCTGGCGATCTTCCTCCTGCTCCTGGCGTCCCTGTCGGTAGCCTGCCTCCCGTGGATCGCCGGCCGCAGGGTGCTCCCGTGGACCCTGGCGATCCTCGTCCTCGCGTCCAGCTCGATCTTTGTCTTGGTCTTCCCGATCGCGATCGGGGCCTGGGGCATCCTGCTCTTCGTGCTCTACGCCGCCGCCCCCCTCGCGATCTTCCTCACCTACGTTCGTCTCTGGGACGGGGGCCGGTGGGCCGATTTCGGACTGACCCTCCCCCCGGGACAGGTCGGCAAGCTGCTCGGATTGTCCGGGGGGCTGGTCGGCATCTACGCGCTCCTCACGCTCGAACCGGGTCTCGACCTCGGGTTCCAGATCACGGCGAATCCGACCGTCACGACCTTCGTGCTCCTCTTCCTCACCACGCCTCTCCTGGTGCTCGGCCAGGAGGCGATCTTCCGGGGCTACCTCCTCACCAAGCTCTCGAACCAGTTCCCGCTATCCCAAAGCCTTCCGATCTCGGCC
>DASYZN010000017.1:0-5648 GCA_035946105.1 Thermoplasmata archaeon
CAGGAGCCGCAGCACGTCCGGCGGCTCTGGGAACATACCCGACGCTTCCAGAAGGCGATGCGGGACCTCGGCTTCGATCTCGGGACCACGGCGACGCCGATCACGCCGGTGATCGTCGGGGAGAGCCACCTGGCCCGGCGATTCAGCGAGCGGTTGTTCGAGCTCGGCGTGTTCGCCCTCCCGATCCTCTACCCGATGGTCGCGAAGGACCGCGCCCGGCTGCGCACGATCATGAACGCCTCGCTCACCGACGAGGACCTCGATTTCGCGATCCGACAGTTCGAGACCGCCGGCCGCGAGCTGAAGATCCTGTAACCGAGGGAGCGAAGCGCCCCGTCCGTCGCGAACCCCCTTTTTATCTTCCTCGGCCCTAGAGGAGCCGAGGAGCGACGTTGACGCCCCCGCAGGCCCCCGACCCCGAGGAGAACGTCCCGACCCCGGGCCGGCTCTGGAGGGCCGACGAGGCGAACCGCCGGCTCCCCGGATTGCGCGAACGCCTGCCCGAGCTGAGGGGGTGGGTGCTGAGGCTGCGGAGCGTGAAGGAGGAGTTCGATCGCCTGGCGGCGTTCTGGGGGAAGGAGCTCGATTCGCCCGACCACCCGGACAAGGCCCTGCAGGCGCGGCTCCAGTCGGAGTGGACCGGCCTCACGGAGCGGCTCGAGCGGGAGGTCGCCGCCCTCCAGTCGGAAGGGATCGAGGTGAAGGACCTCGACAGCGGGCTCATCGATTTCTACGGCGTGGTCGACGGCGAGGTCGTCTTCCTCTGCTGGAAGCTCGGGGAGGAGGAGGTCGCCCACTTCCACCGGCTGGACGGAGGGTACCGGAGCCGGCGCCCGCTGCCCGACGGACCCGCCCACCTCCCCGCGCGCCCCGGCGGAACCCCGTAGCGTCCGTCGTCCGGCGTGGGACGACGGTCGTCGCTCACCGGGCGGAATTCTCCGGATCCCCCGAGGGGACCCGGGTCGCCTCGAACCCGGCCGCGAGCGCCCCCAGGGTGACGGCGAGGGCCGACAGCCACCCGACGATCGGAAACGCCTGGGGGATGCTGAGCAGGAAGAGCGGGATCGGGGCCGCGGCCAGGGCGACGCCGCCCGCCGTGCCGACCGCCGGCCGTCGGTCCCGGACGGCCCAGAGGGCGCCCGCGCCGCCGACGATCGCGCCGAGGACGAGCAACGCGGTGCCGGACCAGAGGCTCGCGATGAGCGGCTCAAGCCCGTCGAACGGGGTGAAGGCCGTCGAGGAGACGTTGGTGCCGTTCTGCGTGGAGCCGACGGGGAAGAGCGCCACGACGAGCGGATCCCCATCGGCGCCGCGGCTGGAGTACGGCGCGGAGGCGAACAGCTCGAAGGAGGCGGGCTCGTACCCGCGGGCCGAGACGTTGAGGTCGACCCGGCCCGGGGGGACCCCCCCCACTTGGAATCGGCCGTCCGAGCCGCTCACGGCCGCGTGGATCGCGCCGGATTCGTCCCGCACCTGGATCGTCGCTCCCGCCAGGGGGACGGTCCCGGGGAATCCGCTCGGCGCTCCGTTCCAGACGCTTCCGACGACCTCGAACGGACCGGGGGAAAAGGCGAGGGCTCCGTCGTACCCGGTGAGGACGGCGAGGCCCGAGACGAGCACGGTGGCGGCGATCAACAGGGCGAGCCCGGTCCGTCGAACTCCCCGACGGTCCGGGGCGCCCCTCGGCAGGTCGCCGTAAAGTTGGGGATAGGCTTCCCAGCTGAAGAGAGGAGCCCGGTCCCTCGGCGCGAGCACCGGGACCGGATAACCGCAGTGCGGGCACGCGCACCACGTGGCGTAGGGGACCGGAACCGGGGCCGCCGAGAGGAATCCCGCGCACCGGGGACATCGCAGGGTGAGCGGCCCGAGCGCCACGACCGGCCGACGCCCACCGGGGCATTAGCCTTGGGCCGGGCCCTCGCGAAGCGGCACCTCAAGGTGATCGGGGTGGACGACGGGTCGTTCACCCGACGCCACCGGTTCGCTCCCCTGGTCGCGGTCGCCGTCACGGTGCCCGGCCTGGTCGAGGGGATCCTCACGACCCGGGTCCGGGTCGACGGGACCGACGCGACGGACCGGCTGATCGGCCTGTTGAAGGACTCGCCCCATCTCGACGGCTGCCGCGCGATCCTGCTCGACGGGGTCACGGTCGGGGGGTTCAACCCGCTCGACCTCGACCGGCTCGCCGAGCGGCTCCGTCGGCCGGTCGTCTCGGTCACCCGGCACGCGCCCGAGTTCCCCGCGATCCGCTCGGCCCTCGCGAAGTACTTCCCCCGCGACGCCCGGCGGCGCTTCGCCGTGCTCACCCGGCGCCGGCCGTTTCGGCTGGCGACCGCGGGGAACCCGATCTGGATCGCGGTCGCGGGCGCCCGGCGCGGGGAGGCGACGGCCCTGGTCCGCCGGACGACGCTCGTCGGCCACTGGCCCGAGCCGCTGCGGCTCGCCCGTCTCATCGCCCGCGCGCTCGCCGACGCTCCGGCCGGGCGGCATCGTCCCCCGAAAACGAACCCTTAAGGCGGCGTTCCGTCGTGGGGAGTCGGCGGGCCTGTAGCTTAGCTTGGACAAAGTACTGGCCTTCTAAGCCAGCAGTCTCGGGTTCAAAGGCCCTCGGCGATCGCCCGGGGCGGAGACTCCCGACAGGCCCGCTCCCGATCGGCTAGGGCGGGAGCGAGGCGGCCCGCACGTCGGCCTCGCAGCGGGCGCAGACGAGGCCCGGATGCCCCACGGGGAGCACGTCGCCGCACAACGGGCAGGTCGACTGGGCGTCGGCCGCGGCGATCAGATCGACGACGGTCGCCCGGAGGGCGGGGGATACCGGCTCGGAGCGCGGGAGATCGGGGGCCCGCTCCGCCGGTTCGGGCTTGAGCGCGCTGCGTCGGACGCGATAGACGCCGTGGCTTCCCTCCCGGGCTAGGAGGCCGACCTCGACCAGCCGGGCGAGTTGGCCGTGGACCGCCTCGCCGGGGGGGAAGACGGCGGCGAGTGCGGCCTCTCCGAGGCCGTTCGACTCCGCGACGGTCTCGAAGAGCCGGGCCTCGTCGGGGGCGAGCCCCGCCGGGGCGACGGCCCGATCGATCGCCCAGGCGATCCGGGCCGACCGGTGGACGATCTTCTCGGAGGCGAGGCGGCCGTCCCGGGGGTCCGGCAGGAGGCGGTCGTCGACCAGGTCGATCTCGTAGCGGACGCGCTCCTCCGAACGATAGACCTCGAGGGCGAGACCGAACGGGACGATCCGCCGTCCTCGGATGAGGGCGACCAGCTGGGGAAGGCCGCCCCAGAGCCCGTTCCCCCCGGGCGAGCCCGGCGGCGCCCAGTGCTCTCGCAGGAGCGCCCGGACGACGACGGCCACCGTCGACCCGGTCGGGGGATGGAACTCGGACGGTCCGTCCGAGGCGATCGCGAGGCGGCGGAACGGCCGGACCGTCCCCCAGGCCGCCCCCGGAGCGGGGGCGACGGGCAGGTCGAGCTCCGTCGAGCGGAACGTCGCGCGGGGGTCGGCCAACGCGGCGAGGAAGCCCCGATGGGTCCGGCCCTCCGAGGCCCAACGGAGGTCGGAGATCGGACGGGCCGATCGGCCCCGGTACTCCTTGAGGGCGCGGCCGAGCTCCGCGACGCCGGGGGCCTTCGCCCCGACGCCGAGGGTGCCGCCCAGGTAGCGGGCGATGTCCTGGACCGCGTTCGGGTTCAAGCCGTCCGACGCTCCGAGAGCACGAGCTCGTAGAGGGAGATAAACCGTCGCGCGGTCCGCTCGATCGAGGCGTGCTCCCGGACGAACGCGAGCCCCTCCCGCGCGAGGCGTCGGCGCTCTTGGGGGTCGTCCAATAGCGCCGCGATCGCCCGGCCGAACGCCCCTGGGACCCCCACCTGCGCGAGCCGACCCGTCGCGCCGTCTTGGATGATCTCCTTCGGTCCGCCGACGTCCGAGGCGAGGCACGCCGTCCCGCACGCCATCGCTTCGAGGAGGGCGACGCTCGAGGTGTCCGAGGTCGACGGCAGCACGAACAGATCGGACTGGGCGAGGAGCGCCGCCTTCTCCTCCTCGGCCACGGGTCCCACGTAGCGGGTCCGGGGTTTGAGCCTCGGGTCCTCCTCGATGCGGCGCCGGACGGCGACCTCCTCGGGACCGCCTCCCGCGACGAGGGCGGCGAACTCCTGTCGGGCCGACGCCTCGGCGACGGCGTCCAGGAAGCGGTGGACCCCCTTGTCCTGGGTGAGCCGGCCCAGGAACGTCACGAGGGGGACCGCCGGAAGGCCGCAACGCGCCCGCCAGTCCGGGGTCGGGACGTCCGGGTGGAAGCGCTCGAGCTCGATCCCGTTCGGCACGATCTCGACGGGGCGCTTGAACGGCTTCTTCGCCCCCGAGAGCAGCGCCGTCCGGGCCTCGGCGGTCGGGGCGGTCGCCACGTCGCATCGCCAATACGTCCCGAGGGTGTACCACTGGGCCGCCCGGAAGAACCACTGGACCGCGAGGGTCTTCGGGAAGCTCTCGCGCATCGCCCAGACGTTCGTGTGGAACGTGCCGACGAGCGGTCGGTCGTAGCGCCGGGCGGCGAGGAAGCCGGCGCTCCCCACGATCCCCGGGGTGTGGAGGTGGATCACGTCGGCCCGGCGGGCGGCGCGGGCGAGGAGGAGGCCGGCGAACGGAAGCACCGCCCACCGGTACTCGGGGTAGAGCGGGACCGGCACGGAGGGCAGCCGGGTCACCGAGATCGCGGGGTCCGAAGGGATCGGCGGGGCGTCCGTCGAGGGTTGCGGCGCGTAGACCTGCACCCGATGCCCGAGCCGGACGAGCGCCCGGGCGAGGGCGCTCGTCTCGTGGGCGACCCCGTCGCGGGTCGGCGGGTAGCTCTCGGTGAAGAACGCGACCTCCACGAAGGCCCCCGTCGGGCTACGCCACCCAGCCGAACGCGCGTTGGACCCGGCTGAGATCCCTCGGGTCGAGGGCGTTCGGGTCGACGCTCGCGATGAGCGCCGAGCGGCTGTCGATCGCCTGGGTCGTCGCGAAGTGGAGGAACTTCAGCGAGGTCTCCACGGAGTATTCCGTCGTGAGGAACTCGAGGGCGTCGAGGTAGACGAGGGCGCCGCCCGGCGACTCGGTCGCCGCGCGCAACCGCCCGCCGATCTCCCCCGGGGAGATCCCCGAGCGGCCGGGATCGTTCGACGCCGGCGCCACGCGGACGATCTCCGCCTTGCCCTCGGAAGCCGTCGAGAGGGTCGGGGGATGGATCGTGATGAGGAGGAGGCGGGGGAAGCCCGACTGGCTGCGCTCGAGCGCCTCGATCGCTCTTGCCGGCCGCTCCTCCCGGAAGAGGACGGTCTGGCCGACCCCGACCCGGGCGATCGAAAGGTTCTGGGGGGTGGGGGACCACGGGGCCGGGGGCTCCGGGCCGCGGAGGAGCGCCCCCCAGGCGGGCCGGCGCGGCGGCCGTACGAGGCTGCGGCGCTTCCGATCGACGTCCTCGGCGACCCGGGCGAGGCGGCTCTCGACGATCAGGCGGAGCTCCTGGGTCGTGTGCCCTCGGGAGGCGTGCTGGAGCACCTCCTTGAGCGCCTCGCGCAGGCCCTCGCCGAAGCCGTCGGCGTAGGCCCGCGCGTACTCGTCGTCGCCCTCGGCCGGGCGACCATCGTCCGCGGGATCGGGCGGAGGG
>DASYZN010000018.1:0-1560 GCA_035946105.1 Thermoplasmata archaeon
CACGGGCAAGGATTCGGGCGCCCAGGGTGCGTCGCAGTCCCAGGCGCCAGCCGGGCGAGGGGACAGCCCGGTCGACTCCGCTCAGGACCTGATCGACGGGGGGGCCGACGCCCTCCTCGGGGGGGAAGGATCGGAAGAGGAGCGCGAGAGCCCGACCGGGGAGCACCGCCCGATGCGGGGCCGTCACCGGTAGCGTTCGCGTCGTTAGGACCCCTTCGAGGGCCGAATCTCGCCCCCCCCGGCTCATCGGCAAGCCTCATTAGCCCCCCGAGGCCCCGGAGAACCGTGATCCACCCCCGTTCCAGGAGCATCGCGGTTGACCACTGAGTGTGAGACGCCGGGCTGCCTCCACCAGAGCCGCCTCCATGGGCCGGAGGGGAGGTGCCGGGCGTGCGGATGCACGGAGTACACCCGTACCGGTCCTGGGCATCAGACGAAGGCGGCCCGCAAGCAGGCGGCCGCCGCCCTGCGCAAGTGGTGACCGGCGGAACGGGCGCGCCGTCAGCCCCCGACCACCACGCCGAGCGCGGCGAGGGTCAAGAAGAACATCCCGAGGCCCGCGAGGGACCGGGCCAAATTCCAGGCTCGGAAGCGCTCGTACGCCCGATCGAGGGCGGCGCGTTCGTCCCCGAGCCGCCCGATCCGTACCATCTGGGGGGCGGCCACTGCGGTCGTCCCGAGGTGGAGGAGGCCGAAGCCCGCCGCGGAGAGGGCCAGGACAAGGGCGGCCGCCGGGAACGCGTGCGCATAGGCGAGGTCCACGCCGGCCGCGATCGTGAGCGCGGGGGCGGCAAGGCCCACGATGGGGTAGAGGATCAACCCGTTGCCGAGATCCGCCTGGCGGCTGAATCGGGCGAACTCGACGGACCCGAGGCGACGGCCGGCGGGCAGCTCGACGGCGGCCTTGTTTAGGCCGATCCCGGCGAGGAGCCCGCTCGTCCCGGCGGCGATCCAGAGGAGGACCACCCAGAAGGTCGTCATCGGTCGTTCCCGCGTTTCCCACTTTGCGCCGACGTCGCCGCCCCCGCGGAGGCCCTCAGGCCCGAAGAATATTTAAACACTCGTTTAATTAATGGGTCGGAGCACCCCATGACCCTTGAGCGGCAGCCCGATCGGACCCCGCGGTCGAATCTCCCCACGCCGTCTCGGGTCCGGCCGACGGCCGACGCCCGGTGGCCCCACCGGCTGCGGGCGGTGCACCGGGCCGCCCTGATGGTCCTGCTCGCCCTCGCCGTCCAGTTCGTGCTGGGGATCTGGGTGAACCTGTTCGGCTCGTTCCCCCGAACGACCGAGGTCGAGGGGGTCCTCTCATCCTCGACCGACCCGATCCTCCTCGCGCACATGGCGGTCGCCTTCTTGCTGCTCGGCCTCGGGATCTTCGTCGCCGCGCTGACGGTCCGTTCTCCCCTGCCGTACGGCCTGGCCGCCCTGGGAGCCGCCGGCGCGGGGACGATCTTCTGGGCGTTCGAATCCGGGATCGAGTTCATCGTCTCGGGCTTCACGAACGGCCTCGCCTCGTTCTCCATGGCGCTCGGGTTCGCGGCGGCGCTCTCCGTCTAC
>DASYZN010000019.1:0-10196 GCA_035946105.1 Thermoplasmata archaeon
TCGGCCTGCAGGCCGACGCGGTAGAGGACCTCGGAGAGTTCGTGGACGTCGACGTCGTCGTCGACGACCACGAGGTAGCGGGTGAACATGAGCTGCCCGAGCCCCCAGAGGGCGTGCATCACCTTGCGGGCCTGGTGCGGGTAGGACTTGCGGATCGAGACGATCCCGACGTTGATGAACAGCCCCTCCTCGGGGAGGTTCATGTCGACGATCTCGGGAAGGACGAGGCGGACGACGGGCAGGAAGATCCGCTCGACCGCCTTGCCGAGGACCGAGTCCTCCGTCGGGGGCTTCCCGGTGACCGTGCTGACGTAGATGGGCGAGCGGCGGTGGGTGATGCGGGTCACGTGGAGGACGGGGAACGGCTCGGCGGCCGAGTAGTAGCCGGTATGGTCGCCGAACGGCCCCTCGAGCCGCTCCTCCGACGGGTCGACGTACCCCTCGAGGACGATCTCCGACTCGGCTGGGACCTCGAGATCGACCGAGCGCGCGCGGACGAGGTCGAGGGGCTTCCCCCGAAGGAAGCTCGCGAAGACGTAGTTCGAGATCCCTTCGGGGACCGGCGCGAGCCCCGAGAGCATCGTGACGGGATCGGCCCCGATCGCCGCGGCGACCTCCATCCGCTCGCCCCGTCGCGCCCACTTCCGCAGGTTCGATCGGCCCACCCGGTGGATCTGGGCGTGGAAACCCAGCGTGTCGGCCCCGTACTGCTGCAACCGATAGACCCCGGTGTGGGGCTCGTGGGTCTCCGGGTCCTTCGTGACCACGATGGGGAACGTGATCGTCCGCCCGCCGTCCTTCGGCCAGCAGCGCAGGATCGGGAGCCGGTCGAGGTCGACGGTCGGGTCCTCAACCTCCTGGCAGGGCGCGGAGGTCACCCGCCGCGGTCCGAGCGAGCGGAGGGTTTGGAGGAGGTCGATCGTGCCCCCGAGGTCCCGAAGGGCGGCCCCGAGCCCGGCCGGGGGCTTCAGGCGGAGAAGCTGGGCGATCCGCTGCGCGGGCCCCTCGAGGTCCTTCGCCTCGAGCGCCGCCGCGATCCGCCGCGTCGACCCGAGCAGGTTCATCAGGACCGGCATCGAGGAGCCGGTGACTCGCTCGAAGAGGACGGCGGGTCCGTCCTGGGCGACGGCCCTCCGGGTGAGCTCGGTGACCTCGAGGTCTCGGCTCACGGGCGTCGCGACGCGCAGGAGGTCCCCCTCGGCCTCCAGGTGGGCCAGGAACGCTCCGATCGAGTCGAACGGCATGGTCGGCGGCCGAGCCGACAACGATATTTATCGACCCATGCCCCGGCTCGAGAGGTTCATCGCTGAACCTGGGAAACGTCCGTGCTGACGGTGAGCCTCGAGTTCCAGACCCCGGACCTCGAATCGCTCGGGATCCTCCCCCCGAAGTTCTTCGACCGGTACGACGAGGTCGAGCTCCTCGAGACCCTCCGGTTGGAGCGGGGCTGGCGGCTCCAGCTGTTGCGGTTGCGCCGCCGCGGGGCGCTCAAGTCGGCGGCGGACCTGGCGCGCGAGTCCCGGCGGATCCGCCGCCTCTACGGCCTCGAGCGGTTCGAACTCGTCGAGCGGAGGCCGAGGACCCGGGAGTACATCCTCCTGGTCCGCCAGCGCAACCCCCCGCTCCTGCGGGCGCTGCTCGAACTCGCCGGGGGAGAGATCGCGCCCACGGCCCCGTTCCGGCTGACGGAGCGCGTCACGGTCGCCACGTTCCGCGGCGAGGAGACGGCGATCCGGCGGGTGACGGCCCGCCTCGAGCGGGAGGGGGTCCCGTTCCGGGTGCTGCGGACCTCCCGACGGCCGTTCCCAAAGGAGACCGACGCCTCGGCCCTCACCTCGCGGCAGCGGGAAGCCCTCGCCCGGGCCTGGGCGCTCGGCTACTACGCGCTCCCCCGACGGATCACGCTGACCCGCCTCGCCAAGACGACCGGCCGAAGTCCCCCCGCCCTCGGCAAGATGCTTCGGCGCGCCGAGCGACACCTCGTGGCCCGGTTCCTCGCCGCCGAGCTCCCGGAGGATCCGGACGGCGAGGGCGCCTCGGACGAAAGCTAGAAGGCGGACCCGGCGTGCCTCGGCCCGTGGCCCGATCCCGCCCGACGATCGTGATGGAAGCGGTCGAGGGGCTCCCAAGCCCCGACCCACCGCGACGGGCGACGCGCGGATCCGCCTGCTTCGATCTCGCCGCCGCCGAGACGGTGCGCCTCACCCGCCGTCGGGTGACCCTCGTTCGGACGGGACTCAAGCTCCGGGCCCCGGCGGGCTACTTCCTCGAGGTGAGGCCGAGGAGCGGCCTCTCCGCCCGGGGGGTCTTGATGGCGAACGCTCCGGGGACGATCGATCGGGACTACTCCGGCGAGATCCGCGTCCCGCTCACCTTCCTCTTCTCCGGGGCGTACACCGTCCGAACGGGCGATCGGATCGGACAGATCCGACTCGTGCCCGACCTACCCGCCCGATTCCGCCCGGGACGGGTCGCCCGGAGGGCGTCCCGCTCCGGCGGGTTCGGCAGCACGGGCCGCTAGTCGGAGCGCCCGGGCGCCGGATACTCCTCGAGCAGCGAGCGCTGGACGAGATCCGGCCGGGGGGGCCGGACCGACCCGCTCCTCGACTCCGCCTCGACCTCCTCGAGCATCTCGTGCATCCGGCGCTCCTTCCCCTTGGCCGATCGGAAGAGTCCGACGTCCCGGGTCGCCCCGGCGACGAGGACGACCACGCGGCCCTCCCGCGCCCTCCCGGTCCGGCCCCGTCGCTGGATCGAGCGGATCACGTCGGGGACCGGTTCGTAGAAGACGACCAGGTCCGTCGAGGGCACGTCGAGCCCCTCCTCCGCGACCGAGGTCGCGACGAGGACGTTGATCCGGCCGTCCCTAAACCGGTCGAGGATCTCCCCCTGGTCCTTCTGGCTCATCCCGAGGTCCTCGCCGTGGCTCGCCTGGCCGACGAACCGGGCCGCCCGGACGCTCACGCCGGCCCGCCGGCCGAGCTCCTCCACGAGGCGCTCGGCGGTCTGGCGGTACTGGGTGAACACGATCACCCGGGAGTCCGGGGCCCGGGCGATCTGGTCCGTCGCGAGCTCGACCGCCTTCTCGATCTTCGGATGCTCCAACGAGAGGCCCCGGAGGCGCTGCCGGGCCTCGACGATGTCCGGATCGTGGAGGAACGCGCGCTGCGCGGGCGACGGGCGCAGCTCCGCCTGCCGCTCTAAGTAGGCCCGGAACGACTCGACGCCCTGGGTCTCCACGAGCTCGAGGGCGTGGAGCCCCTTCATCGCCGCCGCTTGGGCGGTCACGGCGGCCCAGAGGCCCGGGCGGGCGCCGTCCGAGGAGCGCTTCGAGGCGGCGACCTCCCGATGGAGCCGTTCCCCGAGGGTGAGGAGGTCCCGTTTTCCGGAGGAACCGGCGGGCAACAGGTGGGCCGAGACGAGCGGATCGACCTGGCGGGCGACCGCGGTCCGGACCAGGGTCGCGAGGTGCTGGACCTCGGCGGGGACGGTGACCTCGATCGATTCGACCCCGATGCCGTGCACGTACGGCAGGACGTCGGGCGCGTCGGTGGTCCGGTACTCCACGTGCTCGATCCCGAGGTTCGCCCAGACGGCCCGGATCCGCTCCTTGCGGGATCCGGGGGAGGCGGTCATCGCGAGCACGCGCGCCCGGGGGCCCTCCGAGTTGGCGCGGCCGATCGCGACGTACGGATAGTCCCCGACGGCGCGATGGGCCTCGTCGACGACGAGGAGGGAGAGGCTCTCCAAGGGGAACTCGTGGTGGGCGAGGTCGTTCCCGATGACCTGTGGCGTCGCGACGATCACCTGGGGCGGTTTGAGCAGCGCCTGCCGGCGCTCCGGCGAGATGGTGCCGGTCAAGACGAGCGGCGTGGGTGCGAGCAGGGTGTCGGAGACGCTTTTGGCATGCTGGACGACCAGCGGCCGGGTCGGGGCGAGGAAGAGCACGGAACGGGTCGGGTGGCGCCGGAGGTGCTCGGCGATGACCCGCAGCGCGATCGCCGTCTTCCCGAGCCCGGTCGGGAGGACGACGAGCGTGTGCCGCTCGATCGCCGCGGCGGCGATCGTCTCCTGATAGCGGCGGCTGTCGAGGATCCCCGGACGGATCCGGGGGTGCTCGACCGTCCCCACGCTCCCCTCGGGGGCCCACGGGGAGGCGGCTTATTTAGGGCCGCTCTCCCGACGGGCGGTGCTCGATCCCGTCTGGCTCTACCTCGTCCTCGGGGCCTCGGGAGCGGCCCTCCTCTTCCAGGGGGTCGCGATCGTCTTCGCGTTCGAGATGCCGACGCTGGCCCCGCTGCCGGCGTCGTCCGGAACCACGGGTCCCAAGGTCAGCGTGATCGTCGCGGCCCGCAACGAGGCCGTCGACCTCCCGATGTGCCTCGACGGGCTGTTGGCCCAGGACTACCCGAACCTCGAGATCCTCGTGGTCGATGGCGACTCGACCGACGGCACTCGGGAGGTCGTCAAGGCCCGGGCCCCCTGGGTCACGCTCCTGAGGGAACCGCCGCTCCCGCCCGGGTGGGTCGGCAAGAACTGGGCGTGCGACGTGGGGGCGCGAGCCGCCTCCGGGACGTGGCTCCTCTTCACGGACGCCGATCTCCGCTACCATCCCTCCACGGTTCGGGCGACCCTCGGCTGGGCCGAACGGGAGGGCGCCGATCTCGCGACGCTGGCCCCGCGCATCGAGACCGTCGGGTTCTGGGAGCGCGTCGTCCTCCCGTTCTACACCCAGATGGTCCTCACCTACTTCCGGGCGCCCCGGGTGAACCGCCCGAAATCGTCGGCCGCCATGGCGAACGGCCAGTTCACGATGGTCCGACGGTCGGCCTACGACCGGGTCGGAGGGCACGCGGCGATCCGCTCGAGCGTCCTCGAGGACGTCCGGCTCGCTCAGGCGTTCCGGCGGGCCGGCCTCTCCCTGCGGATCGCCTGGGCCCCGGACCTCATCGTGACGAGGATGTACCGCGATCGCTCGGAGATGTTCGAGGGTCTCCTCAAGAACGTTCATGGGACCCGCTACTCGACCCTCCGGCAGCTCGGGTTCCTCGTCGGCCTCGTCGGCGGGTTCCTCCTCCCCCTCGCGGTGCTTCCGATCGGCCTCGCCTGGGGTGTCGCCGGGCTGGCCGCCTGGGGCGCGTTCCTCTGGCTCGCGCTCTTCGGGAAGCACGCGGCGTTCGCCCGGGGCAGCCGTACCCCCGCCCGCTACGGCCTTCTCTTCCCCCTGGCCGTCGCCTACTACCTCGTCCTGATCGCCACCTCGATCGGACGCGGGGTGCGGCGACGGCCCCTGGACTGGAAGGGCCGCCGATACCCCCTCGAGACCTGACCCCCTTCCCTCGGGTGGGGGTTCGAGGCCACCGAGGGAATCCGTCCGCCGGGACGTCCGTCGGCCAGAACGGCTTAAGGGAGCCGCCGGCTCCGGGCCGCCCACATGTCGGCCTCCGCAGAACCCGCCTATGACCACTTCATCGGCGGCCAGTCGGTGCCGGGCACCTCGGGGCACCGGCAGACCCTCCTCGATCCCGCGTCGAACCGGCCGATCGGCTCCGTCGCCCTCGGCACGAAGGACGACGCCCGGCACGCCCTCGAGGTCGCGGAGCGGGCGTTCGAGTCCTCTGGATGGGCGGGTGACGACGGGAGCCGTAGGAGCAAGGTCCTCCACCGCCTCGCGGCGAAGCTCGAGGAACGGCTCGAGGAGTTCGCCCTCCTCGAGTCGCGGAACATGGGGAAGACCCTCAAGGAGGCCCGGTTCGACATCGGGTTCATCGTCCGCACGCTCGAGTACTCCGGAGGCCTCGCCGACAAGATCGAGGGGGAGACGATCCCCGTCCCGGGGGCCCGCCTCGACTTCACCCTGCTCGAACCCCTCGGCGTGACGGTCCACATCGCGCCGTGGAACTATCCCCTGCTGCTCGCGGTCCGTTCGGTCGCCCCGGCCCTCGCAGCGGGGAACACGGTCGTCCTGAAACCGGCGACGTTGACCCCGCTCACCGCCCTCGCCTTCGCATCCCTCGCGAAGGAGGCGGGAGTTCCCGACGGGGTCCTCAACGTCGTCGCCGGCCCCGGGGCCGAGATCGGCGAGGCGCTCGTGGCCGACCCACGGTGCCGGTGCGTCGCCTTCACCGGGAGCGGGGAGGTCGGCCGGCGGATCGGCGAGATCGCCGGCCGTCGGGTGATCCCGGCCCACCTGGAGCTCGGCGGCAAGGGTCCGGTGATCGTCTTCCCGGACGCCGACCTCGACCGGGCCGCCCGCGGGGTCGCCTTCGGGATCTTCGGCAACGCCGGCCAGATGTGCTGGGCCGGTTCCCGCCTCGTCGCCCACCAATCGATCGTGGAGCCCCTGCTCGGGAAGATCGCCCAGATCGCGAAGGGCTACAAGCTCGGCCCCGGCACGTCGGAGGGGGTCGACATGGGCCCGCTCGTCTCGAAGGCCCATCTCGACGGGGTCCTCGGATTCGTCGAGGAGGCGACGGCGGCGGGCGCCCGCCTCGTCACCGGGGGCGCTCGGCCCTCGTCGGGGGCGCTCGCCGAGGGGAACTTCCTCGAGCCGACGGTCGTCTCGGACGCCCCGGCCGACGCCCGCCTCGTCCGGGACGAGGTCTTCGGCCCGGTCCTGTCGACGACGTCGTTCACCGAGGCCGACGACGCGGTCCGGATCGCGAACGACACCCGATACGGGCTCTTCGCCTCCCTCTGGACGAAGGACCTCGGGCTCGCCCTCGGCACGGCCCGGCGCCTCGACGCCGGCATGATCGGGATCAACGAGTCGCCAACGACCTTCCCCCAATCCCCGTTCGGCGGCTTCAAGGAGAGCGGCCTCGGCTTCGAGCAAGGGCGACGTGCGGTCCAGCAGTACAGCCGAAGGAAGAACGTCCTCGTCAACCTCGCCGCACCGAAACCGAAGCGCTAGGGCCCTCCTCCGGCGGGTTCGTACGAAACGGGGAAAACCCCTCAACCGGCTCGTCCGCGCTCCGATGCCGGTCGACGCCGAGCCCTGGGGGACCTGCACCTACTGCGGGGACGCCTTTCCGCCGCGGGGCCGAGCGTGCCCGACCTGCGGCAACTCGACGGCCTCCTTCGGAGCCTCGGGAGCCTCGGTCCCCCACCGGGAGCGGTTCCGCTTTCGCCTCGTCCGAGGGTTTCGGGGCCTGCTCATCGTCGGCGTGGTCGTCGGGCTCGCCTACCTGATGCTCGGCGCCGCTCTCACCCCGCCGGCGCCCGTCACGGACCCGCTCACCACGAAGGGGACCTGGACGATCGACCCCGGCCGGTACACCGCGCTCTCGGGGGCGGTCACCGGCGCGGACTACGTCATCGGCAACTTCACCGTCACCAACCCCCCCGGCGCCCCGGTGACGATGCTCGTCTTCAACGACTCCGAGTTCGCCCGCTTCGCCTCGGACGGAAGCGCGACGCCGAGCTACAACCTGAGCGGCGCCTCCGCCGCCCACCTCACCTTCTCCGCGCCGTACACGGACACCTACCACTTCGTCTTCGAGAACCGCTACGCCCCGTCCACCGGCCTCGTCCTCGAGGTCTACGTCGTCACGAACTACGAGTCGAACGCGCTCGTGGAGTGACGCCGGTCCTACGGTCCCGGATCGCGGCCCCGGGCCCGCCCTCGGACTACGGCGGGTCGGCGGCGTTCGGCGACGGGCCGTCCTTCGGATCGGGGGACGGAGGGACGAAGTCGTGGCGGTGCAGGTACTTCGCCGGTACCTGGTCGATCAGGTAGACCGTCCTCGCCGCCTTCATGATGACGAGCCCATCGGCCCGGGCCGCCCGGGAGTCGACGGCCAAGATGACCGGGTTCGGGTGGCGGACCGCGCCGGCGGCATGGGCGTCCGGCGCCGTCTTCGAGAGATGGACCATCTTGCGATCCGACGGCTTCAGGCCGACCTCGAGGACGATGCCGGACTCCTCGGGCGTGACGGGGAAGTAGAGCTCCTCGGGGATGTCGTCCGTCGGGTGGTCCAAGGTGATCTCGAGGGTGTGGCCGTAGGTCGCGCGGATCCGCTCGTCCCGGACCTCGTAGCGCCCCTTCGGATCGCTCTCCGCGATACCGACCAGGTGGTGGGTCCTAAGCCACCGGTAGCCCCGATGGCGGGTGGAGATCGCCTGGACGAGCTTCCCTAGTTCGATCCAGCCGTGGCCGTCGACGGCAAGCCCGTACTTCTCCGGGAAGTGCCGCAGGACCCCCGTCATCACCCGCCCGAGGTGATCGAGCTCCCGGTCGTTCATCAGGAAGCGGCCGGGCTGCCCACAGACCGGGCAGTTCTCCTCGCGGAAGTAGCCGTGCTGGGCGCACTCCTTCAGCATCGGAGCGTCGGGGCCTACGACTTCGCCTTCTCGGCCTTCTTGTCGAAGTCCGTGAGGGCGTCTCCGTAGAGGTCGGTGAGGTCCTTCAGGACGCGCTTCAGCACCTGCTGGGGCTTCTCGCCCTTCGTCTTCAGGTAGAGCGAGGGGCGGTCGAGGAACGGATGGCCGACGTAGTAGCGCGCCTCGACGACCTTCTCCTCGGCCTGCAGGGCTTCCACGAGGGGGACCAAGAGCGTCTCCTCCTCGCGCGGGACCTCGATCCGCAGCGCGTCGTGCTCCTTCTCGACGACGCGGATCTCCATCGGTGCGGCCGCCCACGGGGGTTCCCTTCTTAAGAATGGCGGGGCGGAAGCTCCCGGACCCCGTTCGCGCATCACCGCTTTATCCTCCGCCCCGTCGTTCTTCGAGGTCCGGATGCGCGTCCTGGTGGTCGGCGGGGGCGCGCGGGAGCATGCGATCGCCCAGGCCCTCGTCGCCTCCGAGGCCGAGGTCGTGGCCGCGACCCCGATCCCGAACCCGGGACTCCAGAGGCTCTCGACCGCGATCGCCCTGGTCTCCCCCGAGGATCCCGAGGCCGTGGTCCGGGTCGCCCGGGCCCACTCGGTCGACCTCGCGGTGATCGGGCCCGAGGGGCCGCTGGGCGCGGGGGTCTCCGACGCCCTGCGGATCGCGGAGGTCCCGGTCGTGGGGCCGTCGAAGGCGGCGGCGCAGATCGAGACGTCGAAGGAGTACTGCCGCACCCTCCTCGCCCGGCACGGGGTCCCGGGCTCCCCGAAGTTCGCGGCCGTCCACGCGATCGAAGAGGTCGACCGGGCGGCGGCGGCGTTCGTAGAGGCCCGGTTCGTCGTGAAGCCGATCGGGCTGTTCGCCGGCAAGGGCGTCTGGGTCGGCGGGGTCGACTTCCTGACCCACGACGAGGGGGTCGCCTATGCGAAGCGGCTCCTCGCCACCGGCGCCTCTGGGGTCGTCCTCGAGGAAAAGCTCGAGGGGGAGGAGTTCAGCCTGATGGCGTTCGTCACCGATTCCGGGATCTACCCGATGCCGGCGGTCCAGGACTACAAGCGGGCCCTCGAGGGCGACCTCGGGCCGAACACGGGCGGGATGGGCTCCTACTCCCAGCGCGACCACCTCCTCCCGTTCCTCTCCCGGGCGAACTACGATTCCGCCCTCGCCATCCTGTCGAAGACCGTCGAGGCGGTGCGGTCCGAGGGGCTCGGCTACCGCGGGATCCTCTACGGCGGGTTCATGATGACGGCGAACGGCCCGAGCCTCGTCGAGTTCAATGCGCGCTTTGGCGACCCCGAGGCGATGAACGTGCTCTCCCTCTATGAGCCGGGGGACTTCGGGGAGCTGTTGCGCGGGGTCGCCACGGGTCGGGTCGACCCGAATCTCGTGCGGTTCCGTCGCCGGGCGACCGTCGTGAAATACCTCGTCCCCCCCGGGTACGGCACCGCGCCTAAGGCCGGCGGGGACCTCGAGCTCGACGAACCCCGGATCGAGGCGACGGGGGTCCACGTCTTCTTCGGCCAGGTCGAGCCCGCCGGCCCGGGCCGGTTCACGGGAGGCACCTCCCGATCGCTCGCGCTGGTCGGCGAGGCGAGCGCCATCGCGGAGGCGAGCCGGCGGGTCGATGAGGCGCTCGCCTTCGCGAAGGGCGCCTACTACGTCCGTCGGGACATCGGGAGCGCGAAGGACGTCACGAAGCGGACGGAGCACCTCCGGACCCTCCTGGCCCCCGGGGCCAAGCCCTCCCCGCTGCCGCTCAGCGTCGCGCCGCCGGCGGCGCCGCCATCTAGTGCGGCCGGCCCCGACCAGGTCCTGTAGCCCTCGGCCCCGCCAACGGTCAAATACGCTCCCAAAGGTCGAGGTCGTTC
>DASYZN010000020.1:0-2484 GCA_035946105.1 Thermoplasmata archaeon
CATGCCCCGCCGCCCGCGCAGCGGCCGGGCATGGCCCCGCCCGAGGGCGAGGGTTCCGACGAGATGGATTCACCCGTACAGGACGTGAACTAGCATGGGAAACGTGGGAGCCAAAGAGATCCCCGAGCTGATCGGGGCCGACGGACGCCGGATCGATGGTCGCCGGCTGGACGAGCTTCGCCCGATCGCGATCCGCGCGGGCGCGCTCCACCGGGCCGACGGCTCGGCGTTCGTGGAGTGGGGCGCGAACAAGGTCATGGCCGCGGTCTACGGACCGCGTGAGGTCCACCCCCGCCACCTGCAGCAGAACAACAAGGCGATCGTCCAGTGCCGCTACAACATGGCCGCCTTCTCGGTCGACGAGCGCAAGCGTCCCGGCCTCGACCGGCGCTCCCAGGAGATCTCCAAGGTCATCGCCGAGGCGTTCGAATCGGTCATCTTCGTCGAGGAGTACCCGAGAACGAGCATCGACGTCTACATCGAGGTCCTCCAGGCGAACGCCGGGACCCGATGCGCCGGGGTCGTGGCCGCCTCCGTCGCCCTCGCCGACGCGGGGATCCCGATGGTCGACCTCGTGCCGGCCGTGGCCGTCGGCAAGGTCTCCGGCGCGATCGCCCTCGACCTCAAGAAGGAAGAGGACAACTTCGGGGAGGCGGACCTCCCGATGGCCCTGGTGCCGCAGTCCGGCCGCCTCGTGCTCCTGCAGATGGAGGGCCACATGTCCCGCCCCGAGCTCGCCGAGGCGCTCGACCTCGGCGTGAAGGGCTGCCGGACGATCTACGGGGTCATGCAGCAGGCGCTGCGCGATCGCTACCGTCCGGACGGGGCGCCGCCCCCCCGGGAGGTCGGCCAATGAGCAACGAGGTCACCGCCGAGATCCTCACGACCCACATCCTCGACCTCGCCCGGGAGGGGCGGCGGATCGACGGGCGAAGGACGGACGACTACCGGCCCGTCGAGATCGTCCCCGGCTTCGCCGCCTCCGCCGACGGCTCGGCCCTCGCGCGGATCGGCCAGACCGCGGCGCTCTGCGGCGTGAAGCTCGAACCCGGCAAGCCCTACCCGGACACCCCGAACGCGGGGACCCTCACCACGAACGCGGAGCTGATCCCGCTCTCCTCGGCGTCGTTCGAACCCGGTCCGCCCCATCCGAGGGCCATCGAGGTCTCGCGGGTCGTCGACCGGGCGATCCGGGCCGCGGAGACGATCGACCTCAAGAAGCTCTGCGTGACCCCGTCGGAGAAGTGCTGGACCTGCTTCGTCGACGTCCACATCCTCGACCATGCGGGCAACCTGATCGATGCGGCGAGCCTCGCCGCCCTGGGCGCGCTCACCCACACCACCGTGCCGAACGTGCGCTTCGGGATCGGCGAGCGGGACCTTCCGCTCGACGTGCAGCACTTCCCCGTGGAGGTCACATTCTGCCGGCTCGGGGAGACCATCGTCGTCGACCCGCTCGTCGAGGAGGAACGGGCCGCCCAGGGGCGGCTCACCATCGCGACGGATGAGCTCGGGAACGTCGTGGCCATGCAGAAGGGGCTCATCGGGGCCTTCTCCCCGGACGATGTGAAGGCCCTCGCCGAACGGGCCGTCGTCCACGGGGACCGGCTCCGCGCGGCCGCCCGCGCCCCCGGAGGCGCCCGATGACCCAGCGGACGAAGAAGGTCGGCAACACGGGCTGGATGGGTCCCCGCTACGGGATCCGGATCCGGCGCCGGGTCCTCGAGATCGACCGGGCCCGCGAGGCCCGCTCGGCCTGCCCGAAATGCTCGACGGTGACCGTCACCCGCCTCGGCAGCGGGGTCTTCGAGTGCCGCCGATGCCACACCCAGTTCGCGAGCGGCGCCTACCTGTTCACCCCGGCCCCGCCGATCACCCGCTCGGAGAAGGACGAGGCCCCGAAGGGACGGGCCGCCGCGACCGAAAAGGCGTAATACCGTTCGAAGGTCCGAGGCGCCGATCCATGTTCCGCTGCATCCGCTGCGGGGAGGCCCTCCCGAGCGACTCGAACCTCTTCGGGGTCCGCTGCGACAACTGCGGCGGGAAGATCTTCACGAAGGAGCACCCGAACGTGAAGAAGGTCCTCAAGGCCCGGTAGGGCCGAGGCTCACCCCGCGGACCAGTCGATCGGTCGACCCGCCTCGGGGCGGAGGACCCGCGCTAGGGCCCCCCGGGCCCGGAGGAGCTCGGCGTAGCGCGTGGGCGGCTGGACCGTGTGCACGGGCACCACGAACTTGGGGGCCACCCGGCGGACGAACTCGACGAGCTCCTCCTGGGTCGCGTGGCCGCTCGCGTGGTGGCCCACGTCCTCGGGATGGTCGAAGGAGAGCGTGCGCTCCCCCGCGCTCCCGACGAGGTATCGGAAGCCGACCTGGTGCATCCCGGCCCAGTCGATCCAGCGCTGGAGCCGCTCGAAGTCGAACTCCTGCTCCTCGCCATGGGCCTCGCTCGAGGAGTAGAGCCAGAGCCCGCCCTCCGTGGCCC
>DASYZN010000021.1:0-1593 GCA_035946105.1 Thermoplasmata archaeon
TGTTCGCCGTCGCCGGCGCGAGGAGCAGGAGATTCGCCCGCTCCGGACCGGGCCCCAGGAGGCTCACGTGCTCGACGGCCCCCGTCAACTGGACGATCGGGCGATGGCCCGTCGCGAAGGCGAGGGCCTCCTCGGTCACGATGCGCGTCGCCTCGGGGCTCATGACCGCGCGGACCTCGGCGCCATGTCGCACGAGCTCTCGCGCGATGCGGGGCGTTTCGACCGCGGCGATCGACCCGGAGATCCCGAGCACGATCCGTCGCCCGGAAAGCAGCTGCGACCGCCTCCCCCGAATCGCTTCGCTCGGATGCATGGTCGAGACCCAAACCCCCGAGGGGGCGCCCGCTCGAGGCCGGCCACCCTAAAAGGAACGCCGGCACCCCGAACCGCACGGCGAGGTAATGAGGAGGAGCCGTTGCGTGGGACCGTGGCACGCGCACCCGTTCGGGACCGCGGCGGCACCTCTCGGGGGCCACCGACCCACCCCACAGAGCCGTCCGATGAGGGCCCGGCCGCGATCCCGCCGACGAGCCAGTTCGCCGAGGTCTCCCGGGGGGTCGGGCCGGCGGAGGGGGCGGTCGCCCCTCGGACCCTCGAGCGGGGTCTCGTCGTGTTCGATCTCGATGGGACCCTCCTCGACGATCTCGGCCTGATCGGCGACGTCGCGGGTGAGGTCCTCCACCACGCGTTCGGAACCCCGGCCGAGGAGGCTCGCCGCCACTACCTTGCGACGACCGGGATGCCGTTCGAGGCGCAGCTCGCCCAGTTATTCCCCGACGTGCCGGCGCCAAAGCGGTCGGAGGTCGCCCGCCTGTTCCACCAGCGCAAGATCGCCGAGGCCTACAAGTACGCCGCGCCGTTTCCCGAGATCCCCCGCGTGTTGAGCCGCCTCACGAGGGACGGCTGGACCCTCGCGGTCTCCACGGGGGCCGAACGGGAGATGGCCGACCTGGTCCTCGAACGGGAGGGGCTGCGGTACTGGTTCGATGGGCTGCTCGGCTCGGCCCAGGGAACGAAGCGGGAGCATCTCGCGGAGTTCCGGCGTCGGTATCCGGCTGCGCCGATCTTCCTCATCGGCGATTCACGGTTCGCCATGGAGGCCGCCCGCGACGTCCCGGGCGTCGTTGCCGTCGGACGCGCCTCCAGCTTGAAGGGATGGACCCTCACCCCGGACGATCTCACCCGCTGGGGCGCCCGGTGGGCCGATTATGGACTCGGCGAGCTCCCCGAGGTCCTTCCGCGGCTGCTACTTCCCGCCGCGCCGGGCCCCTCGCCCCGACGGCGGCGCCCGACGAAGAATCGGTAGGGCCGGGACCGAGATTCTCAGGAGGAGGGGGTGGCCCTCCTTCCGTTTGAACCCGGGTCGAGGGATCCACAGTCCCCCAGGATAGGCCAAGCTACCCCATCCCGGCCGTACCGAGACCACGCCCGCCCATTGTCAAAAGGCTTTCCGAGTTCAGCGGCGCGAGGGCCCGTTCCCTAGGGCCGACCTCCTCGGGGGGTCCAGAGGGTTCCTCGGGGCCCGAACGGCCGAGGAAGCTCGAGGGACCCCCGGCAACTCCTTCATCTCGAGCGGCGTAGGAGGCTCGGCAT
>DASYZN010000022.1:0-19331 GCA_035946105.1 Thermoplasmata archaeon
CAGGAGAGGCCGGCCTTCTGGGCGAGGTAGCCGAGGTTGCTGGAGGAGTAGGAGTTGACGGAGTCGCTGCCGCACTGCCAGGTGGCGCCCGAGGTGGCGGCGAGGTATTCCGGGGCGGAGGGATGGCAGGGGGCGTAGTAGTGGGTCGCCTGGGTGTAGTTCTTGGCGAGGCCCATCTCGTAGGGGCCGCTGTTCTGGACGGCGGAGAGATCGGCGTTCTCCAGGAAAACGACGAAGACGTGTCGGATCGCGGTCGGGTAGGCCGTGGCCGGCAAGGCGCCCCTCGGACCCTGCGAGGGGACGCCCGCGAGAGCGGGCGGCGACGGAGTGTCCGGGGAGAACTGGGGCATCGCGAGCAAGAGGAGCGGGACCAAGAGCAGCAACACGGCCCCCCAGAGGAAGCCGTGGCGAGCGACCCGAAGCGCGGACCGACGGAGTTCACGCAGGTGCGGCCGACTTGGGTCTGTGTACTTCATCCGATCTCCGGGACTCGAACGGCGGAGGAGGCCACGGCGGGAGGCGCCGGCCTCCACGACACGCCGGTTCAGAGCCCGTGGATACTACCTATGTCCAAAGTTTACCTTCCCTCCTACATATAGTTCGCCGATTCGGATCGCTGGGGTCCGGGCGAAGACCGTCTCGCGGGGAGTCGATGGCGCTCGGTCGCGTCCGGGCCTCGAGACGTCTCCTCGTCGAACCCCATCCGTGACGCGGAGCGCGTATCCGATTCCCCGATCGGCCTCCCGACCCGCGTCGACGGTCCCGAAGTCTGCCCGCGTCGAAGACCGGGCCGCCGTGCGGCCGCCGGGGCGTGGACCCAATGAGTTCGGTCCCCGTCCGACCTCCGGGGGAGAGGGGGGACCTCCTGGCCCACGCGATTCGCACCAGGGCCGGGCACCACAGGCCCGCGCCGGAGGAAACGCGGGGCGAGCGACAGGAACTAGATATACTGGTAAGTAGGTCCATTCATGCAAGGTAGGTAGTATCCAGCCCATCTCATCTCCCTGCGAGCGGCCGGTTCCGGTGTTGATCGGCGTCACTCGCCGGGGCGTGGGGCGTGGATCGACGTCAGCAGTGGATCGGATGGCAGACCCTAGGGAGGGACGCGGCCTCGTGCCCCGCGCCCACCGCGGCCCTTGGGGCCGCTCGCGGGTCGGGGTCGCCGGCCGCCGCCCGACGATGGTGATCGGCGTCTTGCTCGTGCTCCTCACCGTGCCCGCCGGGATCGTTGCCCTCGCTCATGCGCCAATCGCGTCCCCTCCGGGTTCGGCGGAAGGAAAGGGCACGGTCACCCCGGGGGGCCTCGGGGGCTCCCTCCCCCCCGCCCAACTACTGTCCCCCCCGACGGGCCCTGCGACGACTCCGCTGAACGCGATCTCCTGGCATGGCCCCCAGGTCGTCTCGACCTCGGTCACCTACCGGAACACCAGCATCGCGCTCTCCGGGGGCGATCTTCTCGTGGCCTCCGGTGGTTCGCTCCTGCTCGACAACGTTTCGCTCGCCATCTCGCAAGTCAATGGCTCGAGCGTTCTGCCGCTCTCCTACGGAGTGATCGTCGAGACCGGGGGCCAGCTGACGGCCAAGTACGCCCTGCTGGAGAGCGCCAACGGCACGGCGGATCCCATGTTTGTCGTCGCCTCAGGATCCGCCCGGTTCCTCCATGTCGAGTTCAATGACCTCGGCGGGAGCGGCACCGCCCCCGTCGCCGGTCGGGAAGGGATCGTGGTCCACTCCGCCCACGTCGACTTCGAGGCGGACCGGTTCAATCACACCTATCAGGTGCTCTTCGCCGGCCCAGGCGCCGTGGGGGACCGCGTCGACGGTTCCGTCTGGCTCGATTCGACGATCCCTGGGGGTCAGATCGGCTGGGTCCAGGTGTCGGGTGGGGCCTCCTGGACCAATCTCACCCGCGATAGCTGGTTCGGTTCGGCCGATGCCGGGATGTTGGCCCTGGTCGAAGGTCCTCATGTCACGCTCGCCAACTCGAGCCTCCAGGGGGACCCAAACGGAAGTCAGTGGTACCAGGTCTTCCTGGCCTACGATGGCCCGAAGGACCGAGGCGTCGACGCGTCGTGGGCCCGGGTGGTCGACAACCGATTCCAGACGGCGAACCTCGGCCTGTCCGATGGGGCCCATTTCGTGATCGATCGGAACTGGTTCAACGATACGGGGCACTGGGCGTCTACCGGGGGTCAGGCGGCCATCCTCGTGGTGACGTGGATCGGCAGCGGGATCGGGGAGTCGACCCGCTCCCTCGAGATCGAGGAGAACACGATCACCAACTTCACCCATTACGCGATCCGCGTGAGCCAGAACGTCTCGGGGTTCAACATCAGCAGCAATCGGATCTACAACACGAGGTCCACGTACACCTCCGCCATCTCCGAGGCGGACGGCATCTACCTCATTCGAGGGGTCAACAACGGTTCGGTGTGGAACAACCGCCTCGACATGACCGACACGACCCAATCGAGCGAGCCCACGAACGGGATCGTGCTCGAGGCGCAGGTGAACGACGTCAACGTTTCCGAGAACTGGATCTTCAACTGCTCCGAGGTCGGGATCACCGTTCAGGGCGATTCTGGAGCCTTGTGGGCCCCCTCGTATTTCCTCGGACCGTCGTCCCGGAACACGCTGTACGGCAACTGGGTGGAGAACTTCCACAGCGTTGCGACGCAGACGATGTACAGTACGGAAGGGATCGAGACCTGGATGTGGGCGAACGGGACCCGCGTCGTCGACAACGACGTCCAGGGCTGGAGCAACGTCAGCCTAGGGAACTACTGGAATGGCGCGGGAATCCTCACCTCGAGCTCGAGGCAGCTGTTCGAGGGGAATCGGGTCTCGGACGCTCGGTTCGGATTCGTCTTCGAGAAGTTCGATGATCAGCAGGAGCTGCGCACGCTCGGGTCGTTCAACCGCTCGTACAACCTCCTGACGAACAACCTGCTGTCCCGGGTCGGGGTCGACAGCCTCGTGGAGAATGCCCTCGACGACATGGGACCGGTCGTCAACCTCCTCTCCGGTACGGTCGACCCGGGCTGGAAGCTCTCGTTCTCGGGCGCGAACGCCACCCTGTGGATCGAGAACGGGACCATCGGCACCTTCGGGGCGTCCTCCCCGTACCGGGTGCCGAACGTCGAGTTCGTCGGGCCGCTCACGCTGAAGGGCCCCGGCGCCCCCTTCATCCTCCCCCTCACCCATTGGAGGACGGTCCCGCCGACGATCGCTTTCGATAGCGTCCTCGCGAGCGTTCCCGCCTCGGCCATCGGGTGGAACGTGAGCCTCGGGAGCGCCGATCCCATCACCGGGGCCGTGGCCTGGTCCGTCACCCAGCCCGCCTCGGCATCGGACACCTTCGAGTTCGGGGGGCTCGCCTTCGGGCACCGGTACGGATTCTCGGTCGACGGCGGCCCGCTGCAGAACGCGACCGCGAACCTCCCCCGTCTCGCCTTCTCCTGGACCGGCGCCGGCACCCATGCGTTCGCCCTGACCGCGCTCGGGAGCGCCCCGCCCGTGCAGCTGACCGCCGCGATCCAAGCCACCCCGTCCAATGGGACGACCCCCCTCTCGGTCCAGTTCAACGCCACGGTCCTCGGCGGCCTCGTGCCGTACCTCTATCAGTGGCGATTCGGGGACGGCTCGACGTCCACGTTGCCTAGCCCCTCGCACACCTACCGCTCGGCCGGAGGGTTCCAGGTCCTGCTCCTCGCGACGGACAATCGATCCTCGACGACCCAAGCCTGCCTGAACATCACGGTCTACCCGCCCCCCGCGTCGAATCTCTCGGTGACGCTGACCTCGTCCGGTACCGTGGGGGAGGTCGCCTGGCCGGTGGGTTTCGCGGCCACCGCGAAGGGAGGCGCCGTTCCGCTCTCGTTCCGTTGGGACTTCGGGGATGGAAGTGTCGCGGCGGGCGGGGGGAACGTATCGCACCCCTATGCGGTGGCGGGCAGCTTCGTGGCGACGGTCGATGTCGCAGATGCCCGGGGCCACAATGTCTCGGCGCGCGTTCCGATCGGCATCGGACCGCGACTCTCCGTCATCGTCACGTTGAACCCTTCGACCGTGCGCATCGGCCACTCGACGACGGTCCGCGGGGCGGTTTCGGGCGGGGTCGGTCCGTTCCGCCTCACCTGGAGCGGGATTGGTACCGCGGCCGGCGGGGCCGCGAGCTTCTCCTATCGACCACCGACGCTGGGGCGCTTACCGATCCTCCTGGTGGTCCGCGACGTGCTCGGAGCGTCGGCCAATGCCACCGCCCTTCTGACCGTGGTCAACCCCAACGCCGCCGCCCCCGTCCACTTGGGCTTTCCGGCGCCGTCCGCCGGACTGGGCGCCGGCCTCACGTCGTGGTCCCTACCGGGACTCCTCGTCGGACTCCTCCTGATCGGAGCGTTCGCCGGCGCGCTCGTCCGCCGGCGCTTCCCCCGCCGTTCGGACCCCCGCCCCGTTCCGCCGGGGGGGAGCGTGGGAAGCCTCCCGCCCCGATCTCCCCCGTCGGCACGCGTCCAGGCCGCCCGAGGACCCCCGGCCCACCCAACGATTAGGACGTAACCAGTTCCCATCGGAACGACCAACCCCGCCCACGGCGTCGTTCCGGTCGGGCCGGGAGCTTCCCGGGGCGGTGAGGTGGAGCGGTGAGTACGAGCGACCGACTCCTCGGTCGGTGAAGGTCTGCCTGCTCGCGCCGGAGTTCCTCCCCAACCGTGGAGGGGTCGGCACGTACTCGGTCGACCTGGCGAAGGAGCTCGGACGAAAGGTCGACCTGACCGTGGTCACCCTCACACGGGAGGATACCTCCCGGCGCTACTCGACCTCCGAGATGGAGGAGGCGGTCGGGGGAGCCGCCCGCGTGATCCCCATCTCGGTCGCCCGGGACAGCTTCGTCTACAATCTGGGGTTCCAGGCGGCGGTCCTTCGCCGCCTTCCGGCGCTCTTGCGGACGGAGGGGTTCGACGTGATCCATAGCCAGCACGCCCACATGCCGGACCTCCTGCTGAGGTTCGCGCTCGAACGACCCCCGTCGGTCCGGACGATCCACACCACGATCGTCGGCCAGCACGAAGCGATCCGGCTCGCCCTTCGGTTCGGGGGCCGACTGGAGTCCTCCGAGCGTTGGCAGGTCGCCCTCCAACCCGGGCTTCGGGCGGCCGAGCGACTCTTGTTCGCACGGAGGGACCTCGCGATCACCGTCTCGCATTGGATGCGGGAACGTCTGGTCCGGGACGGGTTTCCCGCCGACCGGATCCGGGTCATCCATAACGGAGTGGACTCCTCGAAGTTCGCCCCCCGTTCCCGGGGCGTCGGCGCGGTCGTGGAGGGGGAGGGTCCGACGGTGTTCTTTCCCGGACGCCCGACGCTCGTCAAGGGGGCCGAGGTGTTCGCCCGGGCCGCGCCCGAGATCGTCCGCCGGGTGCCGAACGTCCGATTCGTCTTCGCAGGCGGGTCCATCGCCGAGCTGGAGCGCCTGCTGGCGGGCGTAAACCTGGCCCCTCGCCACGTCCGCCTGCTCGGATTCGTTCCCTACGAACGGCTCGCCGACGTGTACTCCTCCATGGACGTCGTCGTGGCTCCCACCTTCTACGAGAACCTCCCGTTCCGGGTCCTCGAGGCGATGGCCTGCGCGGTCCCCGTCGTGGCGAGTCGGATCTGTGGGATCCCCGAGGCGATCGACTCCGGTGAGAACGGGACGCTCGTTCCCCCCGGGGATTCGCCGGCCCTCGCCCAGGCGGTGGTCGACCTCCTCCTGGACCCGGACCTGAGGGCTCGCCTGGGGGCGGCGGCCCGCACCACGGTGGCGGAGCGGTTCACCTGGGGCGCGGCGGCGGATTCGACCGTCTCCGCCTATCGGATCGTCGCCGCGGGGGCCGCTTCCTAGGGCGGCCGAGAGACCCCCTCAAGCCCGGAAGGGCGCGGCCCGGGGCGCCCTCCAACGATCGGAGCCGGGGCCGATCCTCGGCCGGTGGACGGACGACCTAGGAGAACCGAGCCAGGATCTCCTGGACCCTGGAGGCGAGGACCGGCTTCACGATCACGTCAGAGGCGCCGCCCTTGAGGAGGCGTTGGACCCGGGGGTGGTCCCGGTCGAACGCTGTCACCACGACGAGGCGGAGTTCCGGGGACCGCTCGAGGAGCCGACGGGCCAGCTCGTCCCCATCCACCGGTCCCGGAGGGTCCATCTTTGGGTCCGAGGCGGCGTCGGGGGTAGCCCGCGCCGCGGGCGGATGGAGCTCGACGTCGACGAAGACGAGATTCGGCTTCCATTGGGCGAACACCCGCAGCGCCTCGACCGAATCCGAGGCCAGTCTCAGGTCTTGCAGCTCGACCCCCAGCCTCAGCAGGACGCCCTGGATGACCTTGCGCGCCGAGGGAGAATCCTCGACCGCAAGGATCCTCAACGGAGCCGACCCGGGCTCGGACCGCCGGGACCGGGCCCCCCTCGAACTCTCGGTGTTCACGCCCATCCCCTCACCTCGGTGCGGCTCGGCCGGGGGAGGACGGTTGCGCGCCCCCAAGCAAGCGCTGGATCTCCCCGAGGAGCTTGAGCCGATCGATCGGCTTCGTGAGGTAGCCGTTGCACCCGACCTCGAGGGCCTTGAGCTCGTCCCCCTTCATGGCGAAGGACGTGACGGCGAGGATCGGGATCTCCCGGGTCGCCGGCTCCCGGCGGATCTCGCGGGTCAGAGCGTAGCCGTCCAGGCCGGGCAGGCCGAGGTCCATCAGGATGAGGTCCGGCCGCTCTTGGGACAGGACCTGATGCGTCTCCCGCGCATCGGAGGCGCCCACCACCGAATGACCGGCGCTCTTCAGGATCACGGCCGCAAGCTTCGCGTTCAGCGGATTGTCCTCGACGAGTAGGATCCGCGCCATGGTGGAGGTCCCGCATCAAGCCACGGCCTTGGGCCGGCCGACGGCCGGAGCTTGGGGCCCACCGTTCACGGTGACGGGCATCGTGACGTGGAAGGTCGTCCCCTTGCCGAGCATGCTGGTGACCTCGATCGTCCCCCCGTGCAGCTCGACGATCTTCTTCGTCAACGAGAGACCCAGGCCCGACCCCTGGAACCGCCGTCCCGGACCTGCGTCGAGCTGTTCGAACTCTCGGAACAGCCTCGGGAGGTCCTCGGAGGCGATGCCAATCCCGGTGTCCCGGACCTCGAGCGTGAACGACTTCCCGCCCCGTTTCGGGGCGAGGTGGACGGCGACGTGCCCTCCGCTGTCGGTGAACTTGACCGCGTTCGATACGAGATTGTAGAGCACCTGCTTGAATCTCAAGGGGTCGAGGGTGACCGACTCGAGCCCCGAAGCGACGTCGGCGGTCAGATGGAGGTGTTTCTCCTCCACGAGGGGTTTCACTACGGAGCAGACCTCGTCCACGATCTTGCGGGCCGAGAAGGTCTCGAGGGAAAGCTCCATCTTTCCGGCCTCGACCTTGGCAAGGTCGAGCACGTCGTTGATGAGCTGGAGGAGGTGGTGGCCGCTGTTGAGAATGTCCTGCATGTACTCGCGATGCTCGGGAGAGAAACCCGTCGGTTCCTGGGCGAGGAGGTGCTCCGAGAAGCCGATGATGCTGTTGAGCGGCGTCCTCAGCTCGTGGGACATGTTCGCCAGGAACTCACTCTTGAGTCGATTGGCCTCCTGGACCCGGCGGTTCTGGATCTCGAGTTCCCGGTTCCGTTGCTCGATCTGCTCACGCAGACGGGTCGATTCCGTCACGTCCCGAGCCGCGGCGAAGACCCCCTTCAGGCGGCCCTCCGTGTCGCGGAACGTCGTCGCATTGTAGGAGACGTCCACGCTGCGGCCCCCCGGGGCCCGGATCGTCAGCTCGAAGTTCGTGACGCGGTCCTCGCTCAGCACTCGTCGGATCCCTTCCTCGGCCTTCGCGGGATCGGTGAAGTACTTCTTGAACGGCGTGCCGATGAGCTGGTCGCGGGAGATGCCGGTCACCACCTCCATCTGGCGGTTCACATCGGTGATAGTCCCAAGGACGTCCGTGGTCATCAGGGCGTCAATGTTCGACTCGACCAATCCACGGTTGTAGTTCTGCGATTCGAGCAGCTGGGACTCGAGCGCCTTCTGCTCCGTGATGTTCCGCGCCGCCGCCAGAACGCCCCGGATGTTCCCGGCGAGGTCGAACGCGGTCCCGGCGTTCAGCGAGATAGGGATCTTCTGGCCATTGCGCTTCCGAAGGATGAGCTCGAAGTTCGAGACCGACCGTTCCTCGAGGGCCTTATGGACGCCGCTCTCGGCACGACTCGGGTCGGTGAACAGCTCGGGAAACCGGCTTCCGATGAGGTGCTTCTTCAGGTATCCGGTCAGCCGGACCATCTCTTCATTGACATCCGTGATGACGAGATCCGGATCGATCGTCACGAGGGCATCGGGGGAGGCTTCGATCAGGCCGCGGTTGTAGATCTGGGATTCGCGGAGCTTCTCCTCGGTCTTCTTCTGATCGGTGATGTCCCGGGCGGAGGCGAAGACGCCGGCCACCTTCCCCTCGGCATCCTTGAAGACGGCCGCATTGAACGAGACGAGGGTTCGACGGCCCTCGACCGATCGCAGGATGAGCTCGTAGTTCGTGACGGAACCGGTAAGGAGGGTCGATCGCACCCCGGCCGCGGCCCGCTCGGGATCGGTGAAATACTCCTTGAACGGACTCCCGATCAGTTTCTCGCGGGCCTGTCCGGTCAATTTGACCATCTGTTCGTTGACGTCCGTGACGACGAGGTCCGGGTCGACCGTCACGAGGGCGTCCGGGGATGCTTCGATCAGGCTCCGGTTGTACAGCTGGGACTCCCGGAGCTGTTCTTGGAGGCGCTTCTGCTCGGTGATGTCCCGTGCCGAGGCAAAGATCCCGCGGACGTGCCCCTCCGTGTCCTTGAATCCCGAGGCGTTGATCGAAACATGGATCAGCCGGCCGTGCCGGCTCCGAAGGGTGAGCTCGTAGTTGGTGACGATCCCCTCGTTGAGCGTCTTTCGGATCGCCGCCCCCGCCCGGGCGGGATCGGTGAAGTAGTCCGGGAATTGCGATCCGATCAGCTCATTCCGCGCGTAGCCCGCGACCTTGACCATCTGCTCGTTGACGTCGGTGATCGTGAGGGTCGGGTCGACCGTCACGAGGACGTCCGCCGCGGCCTCGATGAGGCTGCGATTGTAGTTTTCCGATTCCCGCAGGTCGGCCTCGAGCTTCTTCTGCTCGGTAACGTCCCGCGAGGAAGCGAAGATTCCCTTGAGCGCACCGTCCGCCCCGCGGAAGGTCGTCGCGTTGAACGAGACCGGCGTGGTCGACCCGTTGGCGGACTTGAGCACCAACTCAAAGTTCGTTAGGCGGTTCTGTTCGAGGACGCGACGCACCCCGTCCTCGGCCAGCTCGGGCCGCGTGAAGTAGTTCTTGAGCGGCGTGCCCACGAGCTGCTCGCGGGGCAGGCCGGTAAGGTATTCCATCTGGCGGTTGACGTCGGTCACGATCCCGACGGCATCGGTCGTGAAGAGGGCGTCGATGCTCGATTCGATGAGGCCGCGGTTGTAGTTCTGCGAATCTCGAAGCTGCCCTTCGAGCTTCTTTTGCTCCGTGATGTCCCGGGCGGAAGCGAAGACCCCCTTGACGCGGCCCTCGACGTCCAGGAACACCGAAGCGCTCAGGGAGACGGGCGTTTCCTGGTCGTTCTTCGATCGGAACACGAGCTCGTAGTTGGTGACAAACCCACGCTCCAGGGTCTGCCGGATCCCACTCGCGGCTCGATCCGGTTCGGTGAAGTATTGGATAAAGGACGAACCGATCAGCTGCTTTCGGGTGCGGCGGGTGAGCCGAAGCATCTGCTCGTTCACGTCGGTGATGACTAGGTTGGAATCGACGATGACCATGGCGTCCACGGACGCCTCGATCAGTCCCCGGTTGTAATTCTGCGACTCCTGGAGTTTCTCTTCGAGGGCGCGCTGTTCCGTGATGTCGCGGGCCGAGGCAAAGATCCCCTTGACATGACCCTCGGGGTCCCGGAAGACCGAGGCGTTCAGGGAGACGACTCGGGATTGGCGGTTCTTCGGACGCAGGACGAGTTCGTAGTTGGTGATGGACCCCCTCTCAAAGGTCTGGCGGACCCCGGCCACGGCCAGATTGGGTTCCTCAAAATGGTTCTTGAACGGGCTGCCGACGAGTTCCTCGCGAGGGTACCCGGTGACCTTGACCATCTGTTCGTTGACATCGGTGATGACGAACTCGGGATCGACCATGACCAACGCGTCCGGGGACGCCTCGATCAGGCTCCGATTGTAGAGCTGGGATTCGCGCAGCTGTTCCTGCAACCGTTGCTGGGCCGTGATATCCCGCGCGGAGGCGAAGATCCCCCGGACCTCCCCTTCCACGTCCCGGAAGACGGATGCGTTGAACGAGACGACCTTCTCGGGCCCGGTCCGGGGTCTTAGGACGAGCTCGTAGTTGGTGACGAACCCCTCCTCGAGGGTGCGGGCGATCCCGGCGAGCGCCCGATCCGGTTCCGTGAAGTAGTCGGCGAATCGACTCCCGATCAGGTCCTCCCGCGGGAAGCCGGCCACGGCCTCCATTTGCCGATTCAGATCCGTGATGTGACCCTCCCGATCGACCGTGACGAGCGCATCGAGGGAGGCTTCGATCAAGCCCCGGTTGTAGTTCTGGGATTCGCGAAGGTCGGCCTCCAACTTCTTTTGCTCGGTGACGTCACGGGCCGCGGCGAAGACCCCCTTGAGCTTCCCGTCACGCCCTCGGAACGTGGTCGCATTGTACGAAACGATGGTCTTGCTTCCGTCCCGAGCCTGCAGGGTGAGTTCAGAATTCGTGACCCGTTCCTCGGCCAGGACCCGGCGAATCCCCTCCTCGGCGCGCGACGGGTCGGTAAAGTAGTTCTTGAACGGCGTGCTGATGAGTTCCTCTCGGGGGCGTCCGGTCAACTCCTCCATCCGGCGGTTGACATCGGTGATGATCCCAATCGGGTCCGTGGTCATCAGCCCATCGATGTTCGATTCGATGAGGCCCCGATTATACTCCTCGGAATCGATGAGCCGCTGGTGGAGCAGCTCGTCTTCCGTGATGTCCTTGGAGACGATCAGGAACCCGAGAGGGGCCGAATCCTCACCGTGGACGACCGTCATCACGACCCGGGCGGTGAACGGCTCCCCCGATTGCCGCTGACGGCGCATGACGCCCTCGTACTTACCGGTCTGTAGGACCGTCTTGAACAATCGGTCGACGAGGCCGCTCTCGACGTCAGACGGATCGTGAAGGACGCGGGTGTCCTTCCCGACAATTTCTTCGGCCTTGAACC
Organism: Thermoplasmata archaeon; assembly: GCA_035946105.1. Classification (GTDB taxonomy): domain Archaea; phylum Thermoplasmatota; class Thermoplasmata; order Lutacidiplasmatales; family UBA184; genus Lutacidiplasma. The sequence continues at coordinate 11,298 of DASYZN010000022.1, forward strand.
CGTAGATCCGACGCGCCCCTTCGTTCCAGAGGATGACCCGTCCCTCGAGGTCCGCGGCGATGATCGAGTATTCAGTCGAGGCTTCGAGGACGTTCTCCAGGAACCCCTTGTATTCCGCGATCGGCTCGAGCGGATACTTCCGCCCCTCCGAAGGTCGCGTGGGCGACGGAAGCTTACTCACGGACACTACCCCACGGTTCTAGTTACGAACTATAAGGACCCGATGAGAAAGTCAGGTAAGACCATAACCGTTTTGATACGGGGATTGGGCTCCGAACCGTGGCCGGGCACGGCACCCCGGCGCATTGGGGCATTACGTCCGCGGTCGTGGGAGGCCCGTGCCTTCGAAATCAGGGAGCCTCGTCGGAGCGGATCAGGAACTGAAGGAAGACCAGGAGGCATCTCCCCATTGGGTACGAGGCCGAAGGGTCGTCCGAAAGGAGCTCATGAACCGAGGGGACCGCCGTAGGACGGCGTGGGTTGACGCTCCTCCCGCCTCGGTTCCGGTGGAAAGCGCAGGAAGGGGCGTTCGCCGCGCCGCCGTCGCGAGGCATTCGCTTCGAGTCCGGTTCGACGCATCGAATCGATCGAGGCGCGGTGGGTTCCGACTGACCTTGGTCGGCCGCTCCCAAGGCGGCACGTCCCGCGGAGCGAGCGACGGACGGTTCAGGCCGGTTTCACGAGCGTGGCCGCCCGAGTCGTCCGAGAACGCGGCAGACTTCCGTCGACCCCGTCCATCAGGGACCGGCGAGCCACCGGGGGCCAACGGGGCTCTACCTCCCCCGAGGTCGGGGTGAGCTCTCCGGTCGGGGAAGGACCCACCAACACCCCCTCCGATCGGCTCAGCATCGAGACGATCTCTGGGCGAAGGATCTCCGAGGGCGGCGACTCGCCAGCCTTGATTGCCTCCCGGATCCTGCTCTGGCTCGTCGTGACATGAAAATTCTCCGGATGCGGGCAGGTCCGCTGCGACGTCATGGCGTCGCACCTCCGGCAATAGAACGCCTCCTGATACCGCACGGGGACCACACCCACCGGCAGCTCGTTGAAGATGCGATGGCAGTCGTATGGGTCGTAAAAGCCGCCGACGCCGGTCTGGTCCCTTCCAACGATGTAGTGGCTGCACCCGAAGTTCTTTCGAACGATAGCGAGGAAAAGCGCCGACCGGGCTCCCGCGAATCGCATGGCGATCGGCAGGGCACCCAGGACGACTCGATCGGCCGGCAGGTAGTTCTCGATCAGCTTCTCGTAGGCGGCGAGAACGATGGGCGGCTGGTAGTCCCCCTCCTTCGGTTGGCCGACGACGGGGTGAATGAACAGCCCGTCGACATCCTCCCGTTCTAGGGTGAGCCGTTGGAGGTGCTCATGAGCTCGGTGCGGCACGTTGCGCGTCTGGAAGCCTGCCACCGACGACCAGTGCCGACTCGCAAAGAGGCTCCGAGATTGTTCCGGGGTGAGCTCGTAGCGTTTGACGGAGGATCCGAGCCGCTCGACCAAGTCGATCGATCCCGCTAGGTTGGTGTCCCCGGTCCGGCCGAGCGCGGCGACGTTCGGGTGCTGGAGATCAGTCGTCCGGTATACCTCGCGGGCCAATCGAGAGCGCTCGAGGGCGAACTTTTCCCGGAGGTGAAGGACGGCGATCGGTCGGTCGTCGCGATCAAGGAGCGCGACGTCGTCGCCCGGCCGGAGGAGCTGGATCGTTCGGCGGTCCCGGTCACCGGGCGGGCTGAGGAGGACCGGGACCGTCCACGGAAGCGAGTTCGGAAGCCGAGAGGTTCGGAGGACTCCGTCGAGGACCTCCCGATCCATGAATCCCTCGAGCGGGCTGAACGCTCCGATGCCGATCATCTCGGCGTCCATCAACTGACCCGGTTCCGGCCAGAGCTTTGGGAGGTCTCTGAGCTCGGCACGGACTCGATCCGCAGCCGCGTGGCTCAATTGGCTGGTGACGAGACGGCCCCCGTGAGGTGAGGGGATCATGGATCCCGCCCTGGGTCGACCCGACGGGCAGGACCGATGCTGGACCGACGTCGGAAGTCTCCTAACGATCTCCATTCTCTGGGCCCGGGAGCCCCGGGCTTCCTAGGGGGAGATGAACCGAACGTGGCCAGAAGTTCCGTGTGCCGGAGCCGGCGGTCGCCCGAAGGCCCTGGGGCCCCCGAAGAAGCGGGACTTCGATCGAGGCGCACGGCTCGGGAGGGGGGAGGCTGGGGAATCCAGGCACTAGGACGCTTCTGAGGCATAGAGACCTACCGCTTCGACCCGCTCCCGGGTCTTAGGGGAACCGTGACCAAGATGCAACGCAGTTCCCCTCGGGAGGTCATTCGCCATGGGCACCCGCCCTCGACTAGGGAGTGACGGCAACCGCTCGTGAGGAGGTCCCATCGGCGAGGGCCGACTGGAGATTGCGCTCGGTGAGTCGAAGGAACATGAAGATCGGCTGGGCCAACCAGGCCACCGTCCAACCTCGTTCGGTCAAGGAATAGTGGACGCGGGGAGGTCGAGTATCGAGGATCTCACGAGTCACCATCCCGTTCTGTTCAAGCTCCTTCAATTTCAACGACAAGACCCTCGGGCTGATTCCTGGGAGGGACCGTCGAAGGTCCTCGAATCCCACGGAGGGACGGGCGTGCAGGGCGAGCAGAACGTCGGCCGACCACTTCCCGAAGATCGACCGAAGGATCTTGAGATCGGCCTGAACGGAGCTCACAGGATCCGCGGGTTCCCCTGCGAGGTCCGTGACCCGCTCGACTAGACGCACCGCCGATTCTCGGAATTCGCGGAAGGATCGTTCGATCTCTCGCGCGGCGGAATCATCGGCCGAGACGCCAGCTGCCGGCGCGTCCGCCCTCGAGGCGGCTTCCGCTTTCTTCGGCATGGACAGGCTCACAACTCCGGCAAGCGGATTCCACCGTTATAAATCGACCCTTACGAGGTGATTATCCCTCCCGGGCGTGATTCCTGCCGTGAAACGCCCGTTCTCGCAGAGGCCGGGGTCCCCCGGCTGCGGCTCCAAACGGGCGCGCCCTCCCCCGTGGAGGTCAAACAAGCGGCGCGACGCGAGACCTCTTACCAAGCGGTTCGGCGCAAACATGCGCATCCGATAGGTCAGTTTATAGCGACGTGGCGTCTTGGCCTCGGGGAAGAGGGCCGCGTCTCGCGAGTGAACCGACGTCCGGATCCCATCGAGCCGTGGCAAGACCGCTTCCCGCCTCCCGAGGACTCGACGGTCAGTTTGACGAACTTCGAGACCACTCGGTCGCTTGGGTGGGCGAGCTTCGAAGGGTTGCGGAGGGGAGGATTCCCGATGACTCCGCCGCGAACGCCCAGGCGAATCTCGAGGTCACTCGCGAGTTCTTCGGCAAGTGGTCCCTAGAGATCCTCGTAATCCTCTCCTCCCGCCCCGCGGTGGGGTTCGAGGAGCTTCGCCGTCAACTGCGGGGGATTACCCCGCGGGTCCTCTCGGGCCGGCTCAAGTCCCTCGAAGCCCGACATCTCATCGTCCGTCGAGTCGTCGACGATCGGCCGCCGAGGGTGCAGTACCGACTCTCCCCGGACGGGGTCACCCTGGTCCGCCTCGGCGAACCGGTGTTCCTGTTCCTTCGGCTCCACTCGAGAGTTCAACGATAATCCAGGCTACGGCATCGATCGACCCTGCCCTCCTCCTTCGTTCGCCTGGGAGGGCCGACCGACCATCGACGCCGACGAGGTGCCGCGGAGGTCTCCTCCGGGCGGGACGTCGATGCCTGGGCCCTTAGGTGGGCACCAAATTGGCACTATGTTATCCTCAAATTACGGACCGTTCTTGAACCACACGGCCGTAGAACTCTCTCGATGCGAGAGGGAGAGATTGACGGTCCACCGGCCCGACGGAGCGAGATTGCCGAGTTCCACGTTCCTCGGTCGCCAACGCCGCCGGGTGCGCCTGGGGGGGTCGGGATCGCCGGGGCCTCGGGCAAATCGGCTCGGTCGGAGGTCGCACGAGATCGGCGCCGGCTGATCCTGCTCCCGACCCTCAATGAGGTGCAAGGCCTTGAGGCGACGTTGGAGGAGCTCGACCGAACGCGCTTCGGGAGCTCGCGCTCCCCCCCCTCGATCGTCGTCGTCGATGGTCAATCGACCGATGGAACCCAGGAGGTCGCCCATCGGTGGGGAGTCCCCGTGCTCCCCCAACGCAGCAAGGGGAAGGGCGCCGCCATGCGGGAGGGGCTCGCCTGGGCCGCTCGGCAAGGATTCTCGAGCGTGGCCGTCATGGACGCGGATGGCACCTATGAGGCCGCTTCGCTTCCGGCGATCTTCGACCTGCTCGAGCTCGGAAGTGAGCTCGTGGTCGGGGTGCGACGCACGGAGCTCACTTCGCGCAGCTCGATCCGGGACCTCATCCATCGGGTCGGCAACGGCCTGCTGAATTACGCCGCGGCGCAGTTCAGTCGGCAACCGGTGTTGGACGTTTGCAGCGGGTTCTGGGGCGTTCGTACCGCCGTGCTCGACCTGCTGGACTTGGAATCCGACGGCTTTGACATCGAGGCGGAGCTCTTCGTGAAGTCCTTCCGCCGGGGGCTCCATGTTTCCCAGATACCGGTCACCTACCGTTCCCGGGTCGGTGACGCGAAGTTGCATGCGATTCGGGACGGGGCCCGTATCTTCCTGTCCATCCTCAGGTATTCGCTTCGGAGCGGTCCGGCCATCGCCCGCCGGGCCCGAACCGGGTGGGACGGGTCCACGACTCGACCCTCCTTGGACTCCGTCCTACTCGCCCTCGCCCCCGCCCACGTGATCCTCCTGAGCGCGCGGGAGCGGCTCTCGGAGGCCGATGAGGTCGCGAAGCGATTGGCCTCCGCCTCCCCGAACGCCTCGGTCGTGACGTCGGTCCTCCCGTCCAACGCGCGCTCCCGCTCGCTCGGCCCCCTCCTGCCGAGCCTCACGGAACCGGTCGCGGGCGTCGGGGCGATCGTCGTCGTCACGCTACCCTCTGGGGACGGTCTCGGGACCGAGCCCCCACCGGTCATGGTGGGGATCCCGCGCACCGGGCGCGTGCTCCACTTCCCGGCGCCTCGGGGCGGCGCGCCGAGCGGGAGGGATTTGGGCGAGATCGCCGAACGCCAGTTCCGGCCCGAGCGTCTTCCCGGCGGAATCTTCTCGGCCTTGTTCATCCTGAGCGCCTCGATCGAGCCTACATGGACTCGGAGGGAACTCGCGCTCCTGGGCGCCAATGCCAAGGGGTTCCCCCTCGGCGTCTTCCGTCACCAGCCGAGCCCCCCTCCGGGATTGCCCAGGCTGTGGATGCCGGCGTTGGGACCGTCCGGGGTCCGATCGAGGCCCGTCGCCGTAGGGTAGGTGGCTGATGGGAATACGGCTCAGGGAGATCCGCGTCGGGGCCGAAGGGAGGGCTTGGTTCTTGACCGGAGACCCGCCCAACCCTCAATTCGCGATCGCCGGGGGATCCGGGCTTCGGAAGGTCGAGCCCGGTAGGCGCCCTCAGAGCCCGGAGGGAGAACTCGGAGCCATCGTTCCGATTCAATCGATCCCGAGACCGAGCCCGCCCGTCGGTTCCGAGTCATGGGCCGCCCAAGAATCCCGCAGCGGGGCCAGAAGACCCCCGGATCCTCCAAGGGGGGTGGAGCCGTGATCGATCGATCGGAAGACTCCGCGGAAACGCGGATGCCGTGGGACCAGCCGCCAGAACGCGCTCTCGGTGTCGTCGGACCCGAGGCCGGCTTTCGGACGGACCGGCCCCCGGAACATCCCTCTGCGGTGTGCGTATGGCTCTCCGCGCCGATGGCCGTTCGCCTGACGGAGATCGGACAGGCCCTTCGTGCGCGACTGTCCTCCCGGATCGAAGGGCCGCGATTCTTCTACGCGGACGATCGGGGGGAGGAATCTCCCGGCATCGCGGGAGCGACGAGCCACGACATCGCCCTTCGACTCATCGATGCCGCCGCCCTCTCAGTTCGTCGAGGCACCACGACGGTCGTCGCCTACCCTCTGCGCGACCCGGATGAGGTTCAGATCGCCCGGCGACGCATCGCGCGCCTGGTTCGGGTCTCCTTGGGACCCGCGCCCGCGGCGGCGAGCCTGGATCCCATCCCGACGACGTGCCGATGCGTCCGAGATCGGCAGGTCGTCGAGCTGGCTTTCCTTCCGGATCCCATGCCGACGATCGATCGTCCCGACATCATCCTGCGCGGTCCACTGGACTCCCCGGACGACCTATCCCGAGAGATTGCCGACGTGCTGTTCCGGGCCGGCTGGCTGACTCAGGCTTCCCCCACACCGCGCCTGCCTGAACTCGAAGGTGGGCCTCACGGTCCAATGGAGTCCACGCTCGCCGGCCTTTCTGCGCCCTCCCCTCAGGGCTAGGAGACTTCATCCCTCACGTACCGAGGGTCCTTCCCTGCACGCGATCTATCCCGTCGTTCGCCCTTGGCACCGCCGGGGAGACCTCCCGCGCGGACCTCGGTCTCGGGATCCTCCTTGGCCGGAATACGGGAGAAACGGTCGGCGGACGGATCGCCGTCCGTGGCCGGGCGGAGGAGCGGGCAACCCCCACAGCGAACCCGACCCGGATCGGACGTCCGCACCGCAACGGCCTGAGTCAATCCCGGCGTTCGTGCCTCAGGACTCCGCGGGATCGTCCGATGCAAGTGGGTGTCGGCCCAAGAGATCCCCCACCCGATACTCCCCGATCGAGCCCGAGTATTCCTGGATGAGCGAAGCGATCATTTCGGCGGCCTGGACCGGGAACTTCCCAACCGCGGTCTCTGCGGCCAACACCAGGCCATCGGCCCCGTCGAGCAGCGTATTGATGACATCATTCACCTCGGCGCGAGTTGGGACGCGCCGACCTACCATGGATTCGAGCAGGTTCGTGGCCACATAGACCGGGACCCGAAGCGAGTTCGCCTTGCGGATGATCGCCTTCTGAAGGAGCGGGATGGCCTCGAGGCGGACCTCCCGCGACAAGTCGCCGCGGTCGATCAGCAGCCGGTCGGCGCTTCGCGCAATCGGTTCAAGACGGGAGGTACCGCGACGGCTCTCGATCTTGGCTACCACGATGGAGCGAGGGCCGGCGAGTCCGCGCAACCGAAGGATCGCCTCGGGATCCTCGCAAAAGGAGAGGGCGTACTCTTGAATTCCTCGGGATCGGCCGATCTGGATCGCGCCCAGGTCTTTCTCGGAGAGGGCCGGGAGGGTCGGAGAAGGCAGCGCGGTCACGGCCTTTCTCGACGCGACGTCCCCGCCTGACAGGACCGTCGCCACCGCGGTGTCGCCATGAACTCGGTCGACCCGCAGGAGCGCCGAATCGAAATCGATGCTCATCCGTGCCCCTGGGACCAACTGACCCACGGCGAACGCAGGGGTCAGGGGGATCGTCCCCGCATCGCCGCGGATCGGTTCCGAGACTAACCGGACCTCCTCACCGAGCGTAAGAGAGGTGCCCTCCCGCATCGTTCCGGTCCGGATCTGCGCGCCCTCGGTGTCGATGCAAATCGGCACCTCGGTGCATTCCTGCACCAGCTCGATCGTCGACTCCAGGGACTCGAGATCCGTGTGAGACATGTTGAGCCGGAAGGTCGTCGCGCCCGCCTTCGCGAGTTGCGCGATAACCGACCGGGACAGCGAGCTGGGTCCCAAGGTACAGAGGAGGGACCTCTGCAGGGGATCGGCCCGGTGTTCCGCGGAGATTCCCGTCATCGAGGCGGATCGGGGTCGATCCACATCGACGGCGACCGAACCGCGCGCCATGAGGGACTACTGGCCAAAGGCGGGGATGTTCCTTCCGTAACGATTTGGGAAGTGCGTCACCAGGCCGGGTCGTTCCTCGCCGCCCTTCAGCAGATCCGGACGGAAAAATGGAACCGGCGGGACGCGGGTCCATGGCGTCCGAACGATCGTCTGGAGGTGGTCGATGAGGCACGAGTTCGCGGCCCACCCATGGGGGCGAAAACCGGCAGCAATGGGTGGGACAAGAGCGTCATCAGAGCCAGTGGAGCCGGGTTGGGTAACGTAGAGGATCCCGACAACGATCCGACA
>DASYZN010000023.1:0-15020 GCA_035946105.1 Thermoplasmata archaeon
CACAACTCCGCGACGTTCTCGCCGCTCAAGAGCGGCTACCTGGGCAACCTCAACATCCCGGTCTTCGAGATGGGCAACGCCTGGCTCAACGGGAACCTCTCCTTGGACCCGTACTACGACGTCAACAACGGGACGAGCTACTGGGGCAACCACGGGGCGAGCCTCCAGTACTCCTGGCCTCCGGGACAGAACTTCCCGACCGCCTCGAACGGGGCGTCCGTCTACGGGGACACCGTCCCCGGCTGGGATTTCCCGACGGGCTGGGGATCGATCAACGTCTACAACTTCGCGCAGGACATGCTGCAGATGGCCAACGAGGAGGCGTTCATGACGGTGAACGCGACGTCCAACACCTGGGCGCCCAGTGAGTGGGGCTCGATGACCCTCAACCAGACCTACACGATCGACGTGAACGCAACGACTACTCTGGGCGCGAGCAATCCGACTGTCATCGTAGAATACTTCCCGCAGGGAGGCTCCGAACAACGCATTCCTTTCAGGGGAGCTTCTTTGAACTTTGTTGCCGGCCCAGGTACGACGCCGGGCCTCCGCTTCAGTCTGGACACCAGCGCTGCCCCCTTCGCCCCGTCGTTCTCCCCCGGCTTGATCATTCTCACCCTGGGGAACGCGAGCAACCGCAACATCGGATTCGGCTTCGGCTGGGTCGGTCCGAGCATCGCCCCCGGGCCGCTGACGGTGACCGTCCAGAACCCGGGCGGTGGGTCCATCGTCGGAGGGTGCGCGAGCGCCAACGTCGACTGGCCCCTCGGTTCCCTCTTCCCGGGCGTCCAGAACTCGGGCCTCTCGTGCGCGACCTACACATTGAACGGCGGCGACAGCCGCACGCCGTTCGCGACGCTCTACCAGAACACGTTCACGGTCCGCGTGACGAACTCGCTCGGCCAGGGCGTCTACAACGCCATGGTGACCGCCCAGGTCCCGTCGATCCGTGACCTCGCCTGGGTCGGTTCGATGGCCGAATGCCAGACGACGTGGTACTGCCGCAGCTCGTCGTTGATGCCCACGATCATCTCGGAGACGTTCACGAACCTGACGGGATACGCCCTGGTCGAGACCTCGAACATGGCCTTCCCGACGCCGTACTTCGTCAATGCGACCTACGGGCCGGAGTCGGGAGGGACCACCTACCTCGTCACCCCCGCCCCGAACATCCAGCCGATCGGGCCGGACAGCGGGAAGTACGCCGTCTTCAACCCGGTCGACCTCGAGCTCTGGATCTACCACCAGAACCCGTCGAACCAGACGCTCCAGAACTGGGTTCCGAACTACCTCAACACCTCGAGCCTCTACACCTCGCTCTACGGCTGGCAGGGGGAGACCCTGAGGCTCCACATCAGCAACTCCACGGGAGCCCCGCTCGGCGGCCGAAAGGTCTGGCTCGGGACCTACGATACGGGACGGGAGTACAAGTTCCAGCGGTACATCGGCACGGCCGGAATGCTCGGGGTTACGAACAGCTCCCCGATCCTCGGGAACGACACATGGGGCTACACCGATGGGAGCGGGGACGTCTCCATCAACATCCCCGACAACATGAGCGCGAGCAACTTCTGGGGCTATCTCGCGCCGGCCCCGATGGGCGTCGCCTCGATCTCGGTCGATACGCCCGGCGTGGCGAACAACACGTTCCAGTACATCGAGAAGTGCGCCCCGCTCAACTTCTCGAACCCGTCGCCGCTCATCAACTGCGAGTTCAACAACTCCTACCAGCGGAACTACACTTCGACGCCGCTCTGGATCCTTCCGAACCCGGTCCACGTCGTCTCGATGACGACGGCCCACGTCGACCGGGACTTCTTCGGATCGGGCGCCAACATCTCGCTGCGCGTCAACGTCTCGCTCCCGACCCAGAACCCGATCGAGGACTGGTACTTCCTCCCCAACGGCTACGACGGGAACCCGGGACAGTGGTCGAGCGGGCTCGAGCACGTCACGGGGATGAACGTCTACGTCGACAACCAGTTCGTCGAGAACGTCACCCCCGAGGAGCCCCCCCAGATCCAAGGATGGGCGCAGTTCAACAACCTCACGGGGAACTACACGCCCGGTATCCACGAGCTCACGGTGCGGGTCACGACGAGCCTGGGCCAGATCTTCACGAACACGCACCGGTTCATCGTGGGGTCGATCGTCAACGAGAACCTCGGCATCAAGAACCTCTACCTGCCGGTCCCCTACCTGCTGAACTGGTCGATCAACATCCCCGCGAGCGAGGTCTCGAACGTCACGTTCAACTCCTCGCTGCAGATCGTCTACGTGCCCCCGTCCGGCGGCTGCTTCTTCGCCTTGGCCTGCCAGGTCGTGAACTACTCGGTGAAGGTCCACCCCCACCAGGTGAACTTCAACCAGTCGATCAACACGACCCTGCTCAACAAGAACGGGTTCTACTCGGGTGCGGGCGGGCTCCCACCGGGGCAGTACAATGTGATCATCTGGTTCTCCGCGAACCATTCGGGATCGATCCGTCAGTCGTACACGCCGTACCTCGTCTTCGATCCGTTGTCCGGACAGATCACGGGGCCGACCTCAGGGGCCCAGGTGCCGCTAGGCAACGTGACGCTGGCGTACACGTACCAGGGAGGGTACGTCACGAACGCGACCCTCGAGGTCTGGCAGGAGAACGCGAACGGGACCTCGCAGTTGGTCTACACCCAGCTCGCGTTCATCCCAGCGAACGGGGGAGAGTCCCGAAGCGGCTCGGTCACCTGGACGGCGGTCAGCACGGGGACCTACACGATCGACCTCGTCCTGGGGGCGCCGTACGGCACCTACAATGCGACGGAGAAGATCTTCGTGCAGAACCTCAACCCGCCCGTCTTCATCAACAAGACGAACGGGCAGCTGCCGCTCTTCAACCTCAATCCCGTGGCGGTCTCGACGCTGCTCGCCCTCGTGGCGGGAATCGTCGGGATCCTGCTGGGACTCTGGGTCGCCCCGGTCCTGCGGCCGACCGCGGCCGGTCCCGGCGCCGCGGCCCCAGCGAAGGCTTGGGAAGAGGGGAAGACCGATTCGAAGAGCGCGAGCGCAGTGAAGAACGAGTGCTCGATCTGCCACGAGCGGTTCGAGACCCCCGACGGTCTCCATCAGCACCAGAAGGTCGTCCACGGCATCGAGGAGTAGACCGCACCCGTAGTGGGGGGCCGGGACCCGGCCCCCCTCGAAGGATCGGGCCGACCCCGCCGGGGGCCGGCAAAGGTGTCGCGGCGACGGCGACAAATCGTTCTCCGGGTGGTGACTTTTAAGCCATGGACGTCCTAGACCGTGGCATGCGCCGCGTTGGGCTACGAGTCAGGGTGGGAATCGCAGGAACGCTCGCGATCGTCTTGCTGGGCTTCGGATTCATGGGGTTCAGCGGCTTCAGCGCCCACGGCCTCTCCTTGAGCCCGTCCGATCCGAACGCCTCCCACGCGTCGGCCCCGACCCTGAGGACCCTCGCCGTCGGTCCGACTGTCAGTCTAACTCCGTCGACCGCCTCGCCTGGGGACTCGGTCCTCGTCACCGGAGCCGGATTCGCCGCGACGAGCGCCATGACGGTGAACTGGTCGGGCCTTTCTGCGATCACCTGCGGCGGCCCAGCGGACTCGAACGCGAGCGGCGGGTACAAGTGTACGTTCGTGGTTCCGGACGCCGTCGCCGGTAGCTACACGGTCAAGGCGAAGGACAGCGCGGCGACCCCGAATATCGCCCAGGCGACGCTGACCCTCGTCGCGAACTTCTCCCTCTCCCCCTCGAGCGGCGGACCCGGGACCGGGGTCGTCCTGTCCGGGGTCGGCTATGCGGCGGCCTCGGCCTGGACCGTCACCTGGACCGGCGTTCCCCCGATCTCCTGCACCGGGTCCTCGACGACCACGGACACCAAGGGCAGCTTCACCTGCGGCTTCACGGTGCCGACGGGGGTCCCGACGGGGACTTACACGGTGAGTGCCGTCGACGCCTCCGCGCACTCCTCCCACCACCCCTTCGACGTGCCGGTCCCCTCGGTCGTCACGACCCCGGCGAGCGGGGACGTCGGCGCCTCGGTGACCGCCTCGGGCGTGGGCTTCCAAGGGAGTAACGCGACGATGCAGAACGCCGTCACGCTCTCCTGGTCCCCGGGCAACTGGGTCCTGTGCAACGTGGAGACGAACGCTTCCGGTGGGTTCAGCTGTACGTTCGTCGTGCCGGCGGGCGTCGCGGGATCGCACGCCCTCTTCGCGGTCGACCCTATGGGAACGAACGCCTCGGGGAGCTTCTCGATCAACGCCTCGATCGCGCTCACCCCCTCCGCGGGGAACTCGGGCACCTCGGCCTCCGTGGCGGGCACGGGGTATGCCGGCAGCTCCCTCGTGAAGTTCACCTGGGCGCCGACGGCCACCCCGCTCTGCCAGGCGAACTCGTCGTTCTGGGGCGCGGTCAGCTGCTCCTTCACGGTCCCCGCGGGCCTCCTTGGCCTGCACGCGGTCACGGGAACGGACGCCTCCGCGAACAGCGCGAAGGCCGACTACAACGAGACCGCGGTCGCCCCGAAGGTCTCGGTGGTCTTCTCGACGCCGATCCCGCTCTACGCCGAGACGCCCCTCCCCCTGACGTGGACGATCACCTCGGGCCAACCGGTGAACACCCTGACGACCCACATGTGGCTCTTGGTCAAGGACACCGGCAGCTCCGCCTGCTCGTCAAGGGCGGCGCCGTGCACCGTCGTGGAGATCTCGCTCGACTGGATGATCGTGAACGGGACGACCGGCTACGCGTTCTCCGTGACCGACCTCAACCTGACGAGCGGCGGATACCACGGAGGCGTGCTGCCGTTCGACACCGCCTACTCGTTCGCCATCTACGTCTCGATGGACAACCAGGGCAGCGTCGCCACCACTTCGGTGAGCCAGACCGTCTACCTGCAGACCACCCACCCCGGCGCCGGGCTCATCTCTCCCGACCCGAGCCACGGAGTGCCGACCGGGAACATCACCATCGTGGTGAACTATTCTGGGGACTTCGTCTCGGGCGCGGTCGTCAACATCTACTCCGTCGCCCAGCACGGCCAGCTCGTCTTCACCTCGGGGGTCGCGGCCGCCGGGGTCGGGCCGAAGACGGGCTACTCGGGCTCCCCGTGGCGCCCGACGAACGCGGGGACCTACACGCTGAACGTCACGCTGTCCGGACCCTACGGCTCGACGGTGTTCAGCTGGAACGTCCAGGTCGTGCCCGCCGGGGCGACGATCTACGTCAACCAGACGAGCTTCCAGAACCAGTCGCTGATCCACGGGCTCGGATCGTCGACGACGGGGACCCTGCTCATCGTCGTCGGCCTCGTGATCGGCCTCATCGTCGCCCTCCTGCTCGGACGGATGGTCTGGGGTTCCTCCTCGGCCCCGGCGCCGCAGCCCTGGAGCGGCTCGGGACCGAAGCCTGAGGAGAAGGGGAAGGACGACAAGATGGGCATGAAGCCGAACGAGTGCCCGACCTGCCACCAGTCGTTCGGATCGGCGGCCGAGCTCGCCGACCACCAGAAGAGCGCCCACGGGTCGAAGTAGACCCGCGGGCGCGCGGAGAGACACCCGCCACCCTAGGCTGACGGAGCGACGGAGCTCCGGCGACCCGACGGACCCTCAGGCGTAGCGAAGACGCGGGAACGAGCGGCGCCAGTCGAGGACCTCGCGCCCGACGCGCTCCTTCCGGATCCCGCTGCGGACCAGCAGTTCGGCGAGCCTCGGCATGTCGGCCTCGGAGAGGCCCAGGCGCGTGATCTCCGCCGTGCCGAGCCGGCCGACGAGGTCGGCGATCAGGCGGTCCCGCTCCCACCGTCGGGCGAGGGAAGGGGCCCCCAGCGCGTGTTGTTCCCGCAGGCGGCCCCGGTCCAGGAGGACCTGGTGGCTCTGGGTGAACCCGAGGTCGGGGGCGAGGATCGAGATCCCGAGTCCGTGCAGCGAGCGGGCCAGCGCCCCCGAGTTCGCGACGATCGCCTTCGCATACTCCGGGCCGACCCGTTCCATCTCGGCCAGGGTCTGGGCGAGCCCCGCGATCCGGTTCCAGTGGGCATTGTCGAAGACCCGCCAGACGAGCGCGGGATCGATCTGTTGGAAGAGGTCCTCCCGGTCCGTGACGAGCAGACCCCCCTGGGGACCGGGGAACGACTTGTGCGTGCTGCCGTAGAGCACGTCCGCGCCCTCCCGCAACGGGTCCTGAAAGACACCCCCGGCGACGAGACCCAAGACGTGCGAGGCGTCGTAGAGGACGAGCGCGCCGACCCCGTGCGCCGCCTCGGCGATCTCCCGCAGCGGGTAGGGAAAGGCGACGAAGCTCTGGCCGAGGACCACGGCGGTCGGGCGCTCCCGCCGGATCTCCTCGACGGCGGTCACCGCCGAGACCGAGTTCGCGGGACCGTCGGCGGGAAGCGGGCGGACCTCCCAGCCGTAGAGGGCGGGTAGGTAGCCGGGGGCGTAGCCGTCGTAGCCGCCCTGCTCCGGGGGAACGGCGAGGATCTTCGACCCTCTCGGCAACAGCGGCACCATGGCCGAGAGCGCGGCGAGGTGGCCGGAGAGCGGCCGGGTCGTCGCGTAGCGGCCGTGGAAGAGCCGGGAGGCGAGGCCGTTCGCTAGCCCTTCGATCCGGTCCGTGTACCGGGTGCCGGCGTAGCTGTTCTCGGCGAGCTCGCCATCGACCTTCGTCTCGTATGGGAGGGTGTAGCGCCCGGCGAGATCGCTCCCCAGGTACCGACGGGCGGTCGGGGAGACCGCGTTCTCGCTCGCCAGGAGATTGAAGACGCCGCGGCCGCGCCAGCGCTCGTGGGCGCCGACGAGCTTCGCGAGCTCGATCTCGTCAGAACTGGGGGCCATCGGTTCCGGCGCGCGCCGTCGGGGCGGTGGGGACCTGTCCGTACCCCTCCGAGAGCTTGCGGCGTTCGACGTGCCCGCAACGCGGGCACTCGAGCTCCTTCCCCTTCCGTTCGAGCTGGGCATGGCAGACCTGGCAGCGGGCGGCGACCACGCCGAGGGCGGAGGGCGCCGTCGTGAGCTTCACGGTGGGCTTGCTCTGCAGGACCTTCGCGAGGACGATGTCGCCCGAGGCGAACTCGTCGGCGAGCGTGTCGGTGTAGCCGTCCTTCGCCTTCGAGATGTGGATCGTCCCCTCCGGCGTGCCGGGGATCCCGCGGCCGGAGGAGGCATCGGCGAGGACGGTCACGATCGCCATGGCGCTCTTGATCTCGTCCACGCGGCCGAAGACCGAGGCGTTCTCCGAGAGCGTCGGAACGGCGTGGATCGCGTCGACCCGGACGGCGCGGTCCGACGGGTCGAGCCGGGTGTGGCCCAAGAGCGCCGCGTAGATCCGTCCGCTGTCCTCATAGGTCCCGTGCCCCGGGACGAACTCCTCGGCGGTGCCGATGAGCTCCCCCGGCAGGACCAATCGACCGGTCTCCTTCTCGCTCATGATCGTCCTTCCGCGGTCCGCAGGACCCACAGGTCGACGAGGAGCTTCACCGACGGCCGCCGATGGTGGGCGAACGTCCTCGGGAGGTCCCAGTCGACCGGTCGGGTCGCTTCGATCCGCGCGTGGCGCTCGACCGCAAGACGCTCTATAAAGCTTCGGGACTCGCCGGAGGTGAAGGAGTACACCGCGCGCCCCGGCCCCGAGAGGGCCGACGACCAGAACGGGCGGTCCGCGCGCCGCCGTTGGGCGCCGAACGGCGGGTTCATGATCACGGTCTGCTCGACGATCCGGCAATCGGCGACGTGGCCGACCTCAAACTCGGCCCGGGCCCCCAGGCGCTTGGCTTCGTTCCGCGCGACGTCGATCGCGCCCTCCGAGAGGTCCACCGCACGGACCCTCCGGGCTCCCAGGAGGGCGGCGCCGATCGCCAACCGTCCCGTCCCGGTCCCGAGGTCGATCACCGTCCGGTCCTCGAGATCCCCCCGGGCGAGGGCCTCGAGGAGGAGATCGGCGGCGGCCTCCGACGGGGTGATCACCTGCTCGAGCTCCGCCGAGGGATCTGGAAATCCTTCGACCTCCTCGAGAAGGCGGATCAACCGACTGCGCCGCATCGCCCCTCCCTGACGAGATTTCGGAAGGCGCGGCCCGGCCTCTTGACCCTGTCGAGACCCGCCCAGTGGGGTTCCCCCGGCGGCCCATCCGCCCGAACGAGGCAGGACCTCCGCCGTCCATCGGAGCCGGCAAGCGACGGTCACGAACCTGCGCCCTTGCTTATCTAGCAGAGTCCGGGATGGCGCCCCAGGTCGGTCCATGATCTCGAGGAACGGATCGGAAAGCGCCTCAGAACCCGGAATCGCCCGGCTCGATGGGAACGTCCTGCGGCGCGGACCCGGGCGCTCCTCGCCGGCCCTCTGGCTCCTTTTGGGGTCCCTGCTCTTGAGTTCGTTCTCGCTCCCCCTCGGTGGGCTCGGAGCGCCCAGCCATCCCGCCGGATGGGTCCCGATGCCGAACGATCACGTCGCGGCTCCCGCCCTCCCTACGCCCGGCCTACGATCGGCTTCGGGTCCATCGTCCTCCTCGGTCCCCGCGGCGCTCGGGCTCGCCGGGTTCGGCTGGGTGGACGTTACGCCGACGAACGGTCCCAAGCACCTGAATGGGGCCGTCGCCGCGTATGACCCGGCCGACGGGTACCTGGTGCTCGGGGGCGCCCGCAACGATGTCTTCCCGAACGGAACATGGCTCTTGGAGACGTGGACGTACGCGAACGGGACGTGGACCAACATCACCGCGACGGCGGGCGTGGCCCCCCCGTTCGAGGCCTCCTCCCACTCCTCCCTCGTCTACGATGCGGCCGACCACTACCTCATGATGGTGAATTCGTACGGGGATTCCACGGTGGGATTCCGCCAGGGGGCGTGGTTCGCACTTCCCGCACCCCCCACCAACGCGGGCCTCACGAATCTCGTGTATGACTCGAGTGCCGGGTATGTCGTCGCGACTCCCTCCGGCAGCTACTGCTATGCCGCCTCGCAAGGGGGCTCCCCCGTCACCTACGCCTACTCGAACGGCACCTGGACCCGCCTCAACGCCACGAACACGCCCTGCCTGTACTATGCCATGGAGTCGGACGACCCTCCGACGGGCGGCATCGTGGCGCTCGGGGGATACCACTACAGTCGACAGGGCGCCGACACCATCGCGCGGCTCCTCTGGACCTACGCGAACGGGTCCTGGACGAACCAAAGCCTCGATCCCTCTTCGGGTCTGCCCTTTGTGGCGTCCTATACGGGCACGCTGACGGAGATCCCCACCGCTTCGGCTCTGGTGCTCGTCGACAGCGTCTACGTCGGGGTTCCCTCCCGATACACCACGGTCGTCTGGGAGTACAACGGGACCTGGACCAATCTGACGACCCCCTTCACCCCCCCGGCGAGCGCCGGTCCCGAGGTCGCTTCCTGGGACGCCGCGGCCGGCGGCCTGGTGCTCTGGGGGGCCGGTCCCTCGTCCCCCAGCACGAACGAGATCTGGACGTACGGCCCGAACGCGACCCTCCGAGTGGCCGTCCCGGTCTCGACCCCCTCGGTCTCCGACGCCGGAGCGCCGGTCGCGTTTGCCCCGGTCCTCCAGGGCGGAACGTATCCTCTCAACTTCACCTGGGGCTTCGGGGATGGCGCGTCGAGCTATCTCTCGCACCCAACGCACCGGTACCAAACCGCGGGGACGTACAACGTCACCCTGACGATCCGTGATGCGCTCGCCAAGACCGGCCGCAACCAATCCTCCGTCGAGATCGTGGCCCCCTTGGCGGGAAGGATCAGCGCCTCGCCCCCGATCGGGGACGCCGGGGTCCCCGTCCACTTCGCCCTGCCGATCTCCGGGGGCACCTCGCCCGTCGGCTACGCCTGGAGGTTCGGCGACGGATCGGGCTCCAACGGCACCGCGCCCTCGCACAATTACTCGAAGCGGGGCAACTACTCGATCACGGCGTGGGTCAACGACTCCGGCGGTGGTTCGCTGAAGGTCGGCTGGAACGAGCCGGTGAACGCGCCGCTCAACGTGAGCTTTAGCGCCTCTCCGTCGAAGCCGGATCTCGGCCAGCTCGTGAACTTCTCGGCGACGGTGACCGGAGGCACGGCTCCGTACGTCTACCACTGGACGTTCGGGGACGGCGGGACGGGAGGAGACCTCGCGAACATCTCCCACGTCTTCACGACGAACGGACCGTTCTCCGCCGCGATCTCGGTGACCGACGCCGCGGGCGGGATCGCGGGCGCCGAACGGAACTTCACGGTGCTCCTGAAC
Organism: Thermoplasmata archaeon; assembly: GCA_035946105.1. Lineage (GTDB taxonomy): Archaea > Thermoplasmatota > Thermoplasmata > Lutacidiplasmatales > UBA184 > Lutacidiplasma. The sequence goes on from DASYZN010000023.1 coordinate 10,231, forward strand.
CTGAGCATCGTCGGCAGCTGGGCGCTCGGGGCGGCCCCGCTCCCTGTCGGCTTCACGAGCCGGGTCTCCGGAGGCGTCCCGTCGTACAGCTACCTCTGGCGGTTCGGCGACGGCGGGACCAGCGATCTCGCCGACCCGTCGCACACCTTCTCCTCCCCCGGCACCTACACGACCTCGCTGACGGTCTCCGATGCCGATGGGAACTCGGCCCAGGCCGTCTGGCCGGTCCAGGTCTTCGAGGGAAGCGGACCCCTCACGGTCCGGCTGCTCTCCGACGTCGCGCCGCTTCCCGTCGGGAGCACGACCCTGGTGACGGCGACCGTGAGCGGCGGGGTGGGTGGCTACCAGCTATCCTGGGACACGAACGGTACCGCCCGCTGCGGCCCTTCCGGCCCCCTCTCGGAACGGTGCACCGTGGTCGCGGCGGGGTCGGGTTCCGCGACGCTCCAGGTCACCGATTCGAGCGGTTCGAGCGCCATGGGCACCGTCCTCCTGTCCCTCCCGTCGGTCCAGCCATCGCCCCCCCACCCGCAAGCCTCCAGTCCCTGGCCCGCCGCGACGTACGGCCTCATCGCGATCGGCGTCGGGGCCCTCGCCCTCGGCGCCCTCCTGTGGGGGCGGGCGGTTCGGTCGGCCCCCGGTGCGCTTTGGCGGAAGGGCGATCCGTCGGCGCCCCGGGAGGACGAGGGAGCGATCGAAGGCAGCCCGGGAAGCGACGTTCCTCCTAGACCCGCCGGGGATCGCGCCGCCGTCGACGGGGGTCCCGGCGAAACCGACGACGCGCTCTCCGACCTGGTCTAGCGAGGTTCCCTCAGGCGGCACGCCCCGTGGGTCCCGAAGGCACCTCGCGCGAGGGCCGGCGAAGACCGGCAGGTCCGAACGTCGGCCCGCGCCCGCCCCAGCCCGCGGACGGGAACCCTGAAGCCGTCCGACGGCCCCGACGCCCCCAGGGGGAACGACTCGATTGAGAAGCCTTCGACCGGCGGAGGCCGAGTACACCCAAGCCATGATCGCGGGCACCGAGGCCGCGGAAGGAGCGCGCCGAATGCCGAGGAGGACCCGCCAGACGGTCCACCGCCGGCTCGCGAACTGGGGATGGTTCCAGAAGCGGCTCGTTCCCGACCTCGCCCTCGCGGGGGCGGCGCGGCTGAACTTCGCCCTCGTCGAGCCGTTCGAGGAACGTCGCTCCCGCACCCACCAGGTCCTTCGGCGGGTACCGAGGATGGTGGTCCTCTGGGCGGGGACCGAACTGATCTTCGCGGTCTATGCGTCGACTTCGACGGCCCCCGTACGGGAGGCGTTCCCTGGGCTCGAAGGATCCCTTCGACCCCGGGCCTCCTGGACCCTGTCGGCCAGCCCCTCCGAGTCGGGCGTCCCGGTCTACTTCGACTTCGAGGCGTCCTGGGTCCGACGGTGGGGGCTGCCGGGTTGCCGATCCTATCCTCAGCCCTACCCGGTGCGATCGATGCGGGCAGACGACGCGGAGGGGGAGGAGCCGTCGCCCCCCACCGCGGCCGAGATCCGGCTCGCCAAAGCGATGGTGACCGGGGGGCCCGAAGCGATCGAGGGCCCCGCGTCGCGGGTCGGTTCGATCGGGAGCCTTCGGAGGCGCCGTCTCGAACGGGACGCCCTCCGTCGACGGACGTTCCTCGATCCGGTCGCCGTCCATCGATCGATCGACGGGTTCCCGCCGCAGATCGTCTTCCTCCACGGTCGGCTGCGCCCCGACGTGGCCGCCGACGCGCCGCTCCACGACCTATTGGGAAAATGCTCGGTCGGGCCGTTCCTCTACGCCTCGGATGGCCGGGAGGTCCTGATGGGGGCGCTCTCCATGGGTCCGGGGATGCAGTACGTGGGCGGGCCGGTGAGGCCGGCCCCGGTGCTCCCGACCCTCGGACGTTCCCTCCGAGAGATCGAGGTCCGCCGGGAACCTCTCGAGAGCCTCAAGGTCCTGGTGGACCACGACTATGGCCGGCTCTTCGATCCGGGCGACGCCGTCCGGGACGCCGACGCGCCCCACGAGGCCGAGGCCGCGCCGATCACGGTCCGGTGATCCCGGGCGCGGACCCCATCTGACGACGCGGTCGAGTCGAATTTCCCTCGCTGCCTAGAGGCCGCCGATCCGGCCCGGGTTACCGGGCGGCTTCGCAACGAGATCGATGGCGCGAGCGGCCCACGGCTCGTCGAGCTGGAGCAGGAGGGCGTGCAGGCTCTCGTGGGCGAGCGTATCGGAGACCGACCGCTCGTCCCGGGGTTCGGCGAGCCGATAGAGGGTGATGCGATTCTCTCGGAAGTTGTATCGGGCATCGATCTGGGAGACGGTGTCCGCCGATAGCCCTCGGGCGGTCAGGAAGCGCCGCCATCGGGCGATCCAGCGGGCGTACTCCGCCCGGGTGCCGACGGTAATCGTAGGAGGGATCATCCGAGACCCTCGACCGACTCGGGCGGATAACCCATCGCGGTCGATCCCGCGCCCGTCGGCCGTTCGTCTCCCCGATGAACGCCGGTGAACGTGTAGGCCGCGACGAGAAGGCTGGGACCTTCCCCTCCCCGCGGGCGAGTCGATCGCCCGCAAGATCCTCGATCCGCGGCGGATCGGGATCCGCTATTCGACCGCTTCGGGCTCCGGGGGGGGCGACGCGGTCGACCGTCGCCGCCGAACCATCAGGAAGCCGGCGACGCCGGCGATGAGCGCAACGCCGACCCCGATCCCGATCCAGGCCGTGTCGGAGAGACCCCCGAGGGAACCGCTCGATCCGCTCGAGTTGGTCACCACGCTCACGTTCTCGGTTCCCATCTCCTTGGCCCCGAGGGAGTCCGTCGCGGTCACCTGGACGTGGAACGATCCCGCCGAGGGGAAGGTGTAGGTCACGGAGCTCCCGCTCTTCGTGCTCCCGTCCGGGAGCGTCCAGATCAGCGTCGACGGGGACCGCCCTCCGGAGACGGTCGCCGACCACTGCCCGACGACCCCGGTGAAGCAATTCGTGGGCCCCTGCAGATGCACCGCCAGAGCGGGGAGCACGTCGATCGAGAGCTGACCCGACCCGCTGACCTTCGAGGAGTCGTTGACCGTCAGGACCGCGGTGTGGGGCCCCGACGAACGGAAGGTGTGATTGACGACGGCGCTCGACGCCGTGGCGCCGTCGTCGAACGACCAGGCGTAGGTGTACGGGGCGATCCCTCCCGAGATCGTCGCGTTGACGGCCACGGGAATGCCGACCTCGGCGACCAACGCCCCCCCGAACTGGACCGTCGGGTCCGCGACGATCTCGATCGTCCGGGTCGTGCTCCCTAGTCCCCCCGCCGCGTCGCGCACGGCAAGGGTGATGAGGTACGTGGCCGGCGTGTGATAGGCGTGGATCGGAGCCGCGACCGAAGAGCCGGCTCCGTCCCCGAACGTCCAGGCGAACGTGGCACTGCCCGACCCACCCGTGGACGTTCCGGTGAAGTCGATCGCGACCCCGACGTCCTCTCGAGCGGGAACGCCGGCGATCGACGCGGCGGGTCCGGCGATGATCTCGACCGACGTCGCGCCCACGGCCGTATCACGGGTCGCGTCGGTCGCCGTGACGTTGATGACGTAGGTGCCGGTCGAGGCGTACGGGTGGACCCCCGGATTGCCGTCCGAGGTGGTGCCGTCCCCCCAGGCCCAGTGGACCTGTCGCGAGGGGACCCCACCGGTGATCGCCGCGGTGAAGGACGCGAGCTCGCCGACCTCGGCCCGCGCGGGCCCGGTGACGTTCTGGATCGCGAGCGGCGCCGAGAGGATGTTCGTGGTGCTGTAGGTGGTCCACCCGGCGGCGACCACGAAATCGTGTTCGACCGGATCCCAGGCCGTGGGCGCGTAAATGTGCCGGTCGGAAGTGCCGCTCAAGGTCAGGGGAGCCCAGGCGGTGCCGGTGAATTCCCAGCTCGCCGTATTGGTGGCCTGGCTCGTGTTGAACCCGCCCGTGAGGAGGATCGCGCCCAGATCGGGGTCGTAGGCCGCTGAGGTGGCGCAGATCGGAGAGGTTCCCACCGTCGTGTTGACCTTCGTCCAGGTGCCGGAGGAATAGGTCCAGGTATCGCCGAGGCACTGGCTGGCGACATTGATCCCGCTGAACAGCAGGAGCTTGTGGAGGCCCGGGTCGAACGCGAGCGTCGCCCAGGTCCGCACCGGGGGCGGAGACGCATCCGGGAGACGGCTCCAGGCTCCCTGCTTGAACAGCCAGAGATCGTTCAGCAGGGTCGCCCCCGAAGGATCCGAATTGTTGTACCCACCGAACAGCACGACGCCCCCCAGATCGGCGTCGTACGTCATGGACCCGGCGAGCCGGGGGGGAGGGGTGGGATTGAGATGCGCCGACGACCACGCGCCAGCGGAGAAGGTCCACGTGAGGTTCGTGTAGTTGAACGGGGAATAGGACTCGAGACCGCCGTACATCACGACCTCCCGCGCCGGGGGGTCGTAGGCGAGGGCGGGTCCGTCGAGGGGTCCCGGGGATTGACCCTGGACGGACAGACGGTTCCAAGAACCCCCGGAATATGCCCACGTGTCGGCCAAGTTGGTCCCGACCCAGTTGTCCCCTCCGTAGAACATCAGGTATCCATCCGCGGCGTCCCAGGTGCCCTCCGTGAACCAGAGCGGCGGCAGCGTCGTGCTGCTCTCGGAGGTGATGTTCCACCAGGAGTACGAGGGGCTGGTGGCGGGGAGTTCGAGCAGGGCCCGCGGACCGTGGGCCCATCGGTCCGGTGACCCGCTCAGTGCGGCGGGGGAGGAGAGGTGGGAGGGTGCCGACGGGCCCAAATGA
>DASYZN010000024.1:0-7152 GCA_035946105.1 Thermoplasmata archaeon
CGCCTACCGAGCCCTCGAGGAGCTCCAGAAAGCGGGGGCGGTCGTCGAGCGGCTGCCGGTCGAGAGCGGCCCGCCGACCCCCCGGTCGGCCCAGGCGTTGGCCGAACGGCTCGCGGCGTTCCATCCCGACTGGATCGTCGCCCTGGGCGGTGGGCGAACCATCGATCTCGCCAAGGCGGCCTGGATCCGATGGGTCCGACCGGACGCGGTCCTCGAGTCCCTCACCCCGTTGACCGAGCTCGGGTTGAGGACCAGCGCCCGCTTCGTCGCGATCCCCACGACGAGCGGGAGCGGCTCGGATGTCGGGTGGACCGCGTTCCTCCAGGGAGACGACGGCCGACCAATCGAGCTCGCGTCGAGGGAGCTCGTCCCGGATTGGAGCCTCCTCGACCCGGCGTTGCCCGAATCCCAGACCCCCGAGGGGACGGCGAACGGGGCGGCCGAGGCGCTCGCCCACGCCGTGGAGGCGGCGATGTCCGAGTGGGCGAACCCGATCTCGGACGCGTTCTCCCGGGCCGCGGTGGAGGGGATCCTCCGTGACCTTCCGAGGACCGTGAAGGACCCGGGCGACCGGGAGGCGCGTTCGTCGCTGCACGTCGCGGCCTCGATGGCGGGGCTCGCCGCCTCCAACGCCCAGCTCGGGGCGGCCCATGCCCTCGCCCTCGCCCTCGCCTCCGCCACGGGCGTTCCCTACGGCCGGCTCGTCGGGACCCTGCTGCCGTACGTCCTCGAGTTCAACTACCCCTCGGCCCGGGAACGCCTCGGCCGGTTCGCCTCGGTCCTCGGCGGGAGCGCGGGGTCGGACCGTTCGGCCGCCGCCGAACGGACCCGGACCGCGCTCCTCGCCGCGGGGATCCCGAGGGACCTCGCGGGGGCCGGGGTCCCGGCGAACGTGCTCTCGGATCGCCGGGCCGAGATCGTCGCCTGGGCGCGGGGGTCGAGCGCGAGCGCCTCGAACCCCCGGGTCCCCTCGGAGGAGGAGTACCATCGCCTGCTCGAGAGCGCCTACCGGGGGACGGCGGTGACGTACTAGCGCGCCACGACCGCCCGGGCGCGCGTCGCGGGCTTCGAGGGGGGACGCGCCTGTCCCCTACGCCCGGGCGTGGACCGGCGGGGGGGCGTTCTCGACGGCGTGGTTGATCGCGATCTCCGCGAGATCGCTCGCGTAGAGCGCGCTCCGTTCGAGGCTCTCGAGGACGTAGGCCAGGGCGACGGCGAGGCGGCCCCGCTTCGAGGTGAGCTCCCGGAGGATCTTGCGGCGCTCCTTGGCGACGCGCTGGGCGGCGTCGATGACGCGGTTCGCGCGATCGAGGTCCTTCGTCTCGAGGGCGTCGAGCGCCTCGGAGAGTCCGTCCGCCGCCGACGCCTGGAGCCGCTCGAGCTCCTCCAGGAGGGAGGCCGGGGCCTCCTCGCGGCCGAGCATCCCGACCGTGTCGGCGATGCGGACGGCATGGTCCGCGATCCGCTCGAGCACCTTGGAGGCGAGCAGGTAGGTCGCGCACTCCGGCAGGGTCAGGTTGATCGAGGCGAGGACCCGCGCGTCCCGCAGGGCCGTGGTGACCTGCTTCTGGACGAACCAGTGCAGCCGATCGACCTCCCAGTCCCGCTCGATGACGTCCTTCGCGATGGACGGGTCGTGGGCCTTGAACGCGGCCATGGCGTCCGTGTGCATCGCACGGACCATCTGGTGCATCCGGCGGATCACCGAAGGGATCGGGAGCGGGTTCGCCCCGACGACGTCCTGGAGGACGACGGCGTCGGCGGTCTCCTCGAGGATCTCGGGGCCGATCATCCGCTGGGCGAACCCCCGCACCACGTTGCGGGTGCGGGCGCTCATCCGCTCGGGGGTCCGAAGTTCGAGCAGCGGGGCGCCCGCGATGTACTCGGCGACCAGGAGGCGGAAGAGGTGCTGCTCGTCGGCGTCGTTCGAGACGGCGACGGTCCTTCGCACCGCCTGGGCCTTGCCGCCCTCATCGGGGAAGATCGTGATCGAGCCGTCCGGTCGAGGGGTGAAGAGGAGCACGTCCCCGGCCCCGAGGCCCGCCCCGACGACCCAGCTCTTCGGGAGCGAGACGATGAAGGTCGAGCCGCCGGTCTTCTGGATCCGACGACCGTGAAATCCGCCCGGGGTCCGCATCCGTACGGGCCGGGGGCACCTGCCCCCATACTATATAGTTTCGGTAAGAACGCCCGATTCCCGGCGTTGGTTATGGGGGTGAGGGGAGAATCTCGGCCCGCCGGAGAGGTCGCTCGGGGTCACCGAACCTGGGGATCTCGTAGACGTTGGGAAGGTCCCACTCCCCGACCGTCCCGGTCCAACGGCGAAGGGTCGTTCGGAGGCCGGGATCTTCGATGGCCGAACGCGCCTCGGCCCGTCGGACGGTCCGGAGCCGTTCGATCGATCGGAGGACGCCTCCTCGCACCGGGAGATCGGGGCCAAAGGCGGGAGATCGGAGCAGCTGCTCAAGATCGTGGAGCCGCCCGAGGACCCTCAGCAGGTCACGGATCTTTCGGGGGGGCGCGGGCGGGGGGAGTCCGGCGAGCTCCGTCGCGAACTCCTCCAGCAGACGGAACCGTCGGAGCACGACCCGAAGGTGGTGGAGCCGCCTCGGGCTAGCCCGGCGTCGGGCCCGTCGAACGGCGTGGTGAACGCGGCGCGCGCCACGCCGGCGTTCTTCCTCGAGCGCCCCGTTGGCGGACCCCCGGGGAATCGGTCGGTCCTCGAGCAGGCGTTCGAGCTCCTCCGGAAGCCCCCGTTCGAGCTCGGCTCGAAGGTGGGCCCCCAAGAGGGCCCGACCCGTCCGCGCCACCTCGGTCAGCCGGCCCCTGGCCCGGTGGAGCGGGCGCGACGTGGCCCCACCACCTCGGGTCCCGACGGCCTCCGATAGCAGCGCGAGTCCGACGTCGAGATCCCGAACCTCGCCGACGAGGCGGGCGAGCCGGCGTGTCCGGCGATCGACCGCGTCACCCTTCGATCGGCGGCCGCGGGGGAGGAGGCGGCGGACGACCCGCCATCGGGTCCTCCACATCCGCAGGCTCTGATGGAATCGGTGGATCCGATCGGGGGAGAGCGTGGGATCGAGGGCGCAGGCGAAGAACTCGTCGAGGATCGGACGGGGCCGTTCGACCGTCGCGAGGCGCTCCGACCCCGGAGTCGGCCCGTCGACCCCCCGGCGACGACCCATCCTCCGATCCCCCCGGGCCGGAGCGAACGACTGCCCGATAGTGACGATTCCCCCCGGCGCGGGCAAGCGTTCTTATGGTCCCCGTCGGTCCTTCCGACGTGGAGCGGGCGCGCGCGATCGCCGACGCCCCGCCGAGGTCGGAGACCGCGGCGGACCGACGGCTCGCCGTCGTCGACGTGGGATCGAACACGGCCCGCCTGGTGCTCTTCCAAGGCTCGTCGGAGGGGAGCCTTCGCGCCGTCTTCGAGGCGAAGGAGAGCCTGAGGCTCGGCTGGCGGGTCGGCCCCGACGGGACGCTCGATGCGGGGGCCGTGGAACGGGGGCTCGCGGGACTCCATCGGTTCGCCGACCGGCTCGAGGCCCTCGGATCGCCGAGGACGATCGGCGTCGCGACGAGCGCGGTCCGGGAGGCCCCGAACGGTCGAACGTTCGTCGAGCGGGTGGAGCGGGAGACCGGCCTCAGGCTGCGCATCCTCGACGGGACCGAGGAGGCTCGCTACGCCTACCTCGGCGTCTCGAGCGCCTGGTCGCTCGACCACGACCTCGTCTGCGACCTGGGCGGCGGGTCGCTCCAGCTGGTCTCCACACGCCGCGGGGCGATCCGCAACTCCGTGAGCCTCCCTCTCGGGACCCTGAGGCTCTCCCAGCGCTTCTTCGAGCACGATCCGCCGAGGGAGCGGGAGGTCGAAGCGCTCGAGACGGAGGTTCGTGAGAGCCTGCGGCGCGCCCTCGAGGTGCTCGGCCGCCCGACGGGGCGCCTCCTCGGCGTCGGCGGGACCGTCCGATCCCTCGCCAAGGTCGCCATCGGGCTTCGGGAGTACCCGATCGCCCGGGTCCACGGCTACCCCTTGCGCCCGCGCGATCTCGAGGCGCTCCGAGAGCTCCTCCTGGAGCTCCCTTCCGAGAAGCGCCGGGACCTGCCGGGGATCGGCGGGGACCGGGCCGACGTCATCGTGGCGGGACTCCTGGTGATCGACGCGCTGCGGCGCGAGGCCCAGGTGGACGCGCTCACCGTGAGCGGGACCGGCATCCGGGAGGGCCTCGCGCTCGAGGAGATCCAGGCGAAGCTCCCCGCGAGCGCCGACGAACTCGCCCATCGATCGGCTCGGGCCGCCTCGGAGGCCCTCGACTTCTCGATCCAGCACGGCGAATCGGTCGAGCGCCTGGCGAGGCAGTTCTTCCAGGCGATCGCCGACCGGCAGCGCTGGGGCGAGGAGGAGCGGCTCTCCCTCTCCGTGGCCGCCTGGATGCACGACGCCGGCATCGCCATCGACCTGTGGCGGCACGCGCGCCACTCGGCCTACCTGATCCGCAACGTGCCCCTCTGGGGCCTCTCGCAGCGCGAGGTCCTGCTCGCCTCGATGGCGGCCTACCTGCACGAGGGGGACGGTCCGCCCTCCTCCTGGCGCAAGGAGTTCCTGCCGATCCTCAAGGGGTCGGACATCGAGACGGCCCGGCAGCTCGGCGCGATCCTCTACGCCGCCGAGGCCCTGGCGGGGGTCGAGGTGAAGCTCGGCCTCCCCGACGGCGCCGGAGCGCTCGAGCTGTCCATCGCGAAGGGCGCCCAGGACCCCCCGGTCCCGAAGGCGCTCGAGAAGATCCGCAAGCCGCTCCATCGGGAGCTCGGCCTCGAGGTGAAGCTCCGTGATCCCTGAGACCCCGTCGCCCACCCACGGCTACCCGGGCCGGCTCCTCGTCTTCGAGGGACTCGACGGCAGCGGAAAGTCGACCCAGGCGAGGCTGCTCGGCAAGTGGCTGCAGTCCCGAGACTACCGGGTCTTCTTCACCGAGTGGAACTCCTCCGACCTCGTTTCGGAGACGATCCGTCGGGGCAAGAAGAAGGGCCTTTTGACCCCCACGACGTTCTCCCTCCTGCACGCGACGGACTTCGCCGACCGCTTCGAGCGGCAGATCCTCCCGCCGCTGCGGGCGGGGTACGTCGTCCTGTGCGACCGCTACGTCTTCACCGCCTTCGTGCGCGACGCGGCCCGGGGGTGCGACCCCAAGTGGGTCCGCACCCTCTACAGCTTCGCCCCCCGGCCCGACCGGACGTTCTACTTCCAGGTCGGGGTGCAGGTCACCCTCGAGCGGAAGCTCGCCTCCCGGCTCAAGATCTCCTACTACGAGGCCGGCATGGACCTGGGCCTCTCCGACGACGTCTCGGAGAGCTACCTGAGGTTCCAGGGCCGGTTGAAGCGGGAGTACGACCGGCTCGCCGAGAGCGACCGGTTCACGGTGATCGACGCGAACCGGCCGGTCGAACCGGTCCAGGCGGAGATCCGCCGGGAGGTCCGTCCCCTCCTCGAGCATTTCCCGACGGTGGAGAGCCTGATCCATGACCGGTAGGACGTACGGCACCCCGCTCCCCGGCATGCCGAAGGGCCGGCTGTCTGGCCGGCTCATCGTCATCGAGGGGGCCGACGGCTCCGGGCGGACCACGGAGGTCGCGATGCTCAAGGAGTGGCTCGAGGTCCAGGGCCACTCGGTCGTGGACACGGGCCTCCGGCGCTCGACCCTGGTGAGCGAGCAGATCGACGCGGCGAAGCAGGGGCACACCCTCGCCTCGACGACCCTCGCCCTGTTCTACGCGGTCGACTTCGCCGACCAGCTCGAGAACAAGATCATCCCGTCCCTCGCCGCCGGCAGCACGGTGCTCGCCGACCGGTACATCTACACTCTGATGGCCCGGGCGATCGCCCGGGGCGCCTCGCGCGAATGGGCCCAGGTCCTCTACGAGTTCGCCCTGATCCCCGACGTCGTCATCTTTCTCGAGGCCCGGACGGACATCCTGCTCCACCGGGCGATCATGAAGTACGGGTCGCTCGACTACTGGGAGTCCGGCATGGACCTCTGCCTCTCCCCGGACCGGTTCGACAGCTTCTTCCTCTACCAGGAGCGGCTCCGGCAGGAGTTCGCCTGGATGGCGAAGCCGTACGGCTTCCACCGGGTCGACGCGAACCGCAATCCGGGTCCGGTCCACCTCGAGGTGAAGCGGATCGTGGCCCCGCTCTACGGGCGGCCGATCGACCGGGTCGAACGGCCCCCCGCGGGCCCGGACCGAAGGCCGATCACGGGGCGAGGGCGATCAGCTGCTTCCTCGTCAGGAGCCAGTCGAGCTTCCCGGCGCCGGGCGCGACCCGACGGGGGAACGACAGGGACGCCGCGCCCGACTTCGTGAGCCGGGCGATCGGCACCGCCTCGCCCGTGAGGGCGCAGCCGAGGAACTCCCCTAAGGTCGGCTCGTGGCCCACGAGCACGATCGCCCCGGCGCCGGAGGGGCGCCGGGCGAGCCGCTCGAGGATCGGCGGCGACGGCGCGCCGCTCGAGAGCTCCTCCCAGGCGGTGGGGCGCCCCGTCCCGCCGAGGCAGGCCCGCAGGATCTCCGCCGTGGCGCGGGTCCGCTCGTACGGGCTCGTGGCGATCCGGTCGACCCCCTCCGCGAGGGTGGCGAACCCGCGGGCCGCCTCCCGCGCCTCGCGGGCGCCCGCGGCGGTCAGCGGCCGCCTCCGATCGTCCGGCCATCGCGCGGGATCCCGCGTCGCGGCGGGGCCGTGCCGGACCAGGTAGACCTCCACGTGCCTCGCCGCCGCGCTCCGGCGCCCCGAGAGATAACCCCTGCGAGGGGGGCGGAGTGTTGAAACCCCCCGACTGCTAGCAACCCCCGGCGTTCGGACGATGGACTTCCTCGGGGTCGACCTTGCGTTCTGGACCGTCATCAGCGCCTGGATCCTCGCCATCGGCACCCTCGTCCTCCTCTGGTGGCAGACGTTCCAGAACCGGGTCCTCAACTCGGCGAACGCCGTGATGGCCCTGCGGGAGCGGTTCGATTCGATCTCGATGCGCCACGCGCGCAAGCAGCTCGCCACCCGGCTCTTGAACCGGCAACACGAGGACATCACGAACCTCGAGGTCGGGGCGTTCTTCGAGCTGATCGCGGCGCTCACGCGGCGCCGGGTCCTCGACGAAG
>DASYZN010000025.1:0-5738 GCA_035946105.1 Thermoplasmata archaeon
TGTTTCCGTCCCCGATGCCGCTCATCGCGACGCTCCGATCCCGATCGGAAGGGGGCGAGGGACCGGACCAGCCAAAGCAGCGGGCGCGGGTCCTCAAGTCCCTGGCGGCGCTCCCGTTCGGTTGGATCGATCTGGAGGCCCGTCGCGATCCACAACGATTCCCTACCTCCGTTCGAACCCCGGGTCGGATCACCTCGGTGCATCTTCCGGCCGGGAGCTCCGCTCCGACCCTCCGTCGATGGCTCTCGATCCGGGTGGACGCTCCGGACTGGATCAAGGTCGTCGCCCCCGCCTCCGTGCCCGCCGCGCTGAGGGCTTGCCGAACGGCGCTGCCGACCCCGGCTCATCGGAGACGGCTCATCTTCCAGACGGTCGGCGCTTCCGGCCCCTTGGTCCGGGCCCTCGCCTGGAGGCTCGGTCTGGGTGCGATCTACTGCGCTCCCGGGGGCGGCCGCTCCGTCGAAACGGCCCAGATCCCGATCGATCGGCTCGCGCACTATCTTGGGGGCCGCCGGCCCGGGCCCCTGTTCGCGTTGTTGGGGCGGGACGTCTCGCGCTCCCGATCCCCCTCGATATTCTCCCGTTGGATGCGCACCTCGGGCGACCGGGGGCTGTACGTCGAGCTGGAACTCGATTCCCGCAAGGGGCTTCGGTCCGCCTTCCCGGCGCTCGTCGCCGAAGGGTTCCGGGGGTTCAATGTCACCCAGCCCTGGAAGGTGGAGGCGATTCGGTTGGCCGATCGGGTCGGGACCTCCGCGACCCGGTGCGGTTGCGCCAATGTGCTCACCGTGACGGCCACCGGTGCCGTTCGCGCCGACAACACGGACCTCGGGGCGATAGGGCTCGAGTACGCTTCCCTGCGCTCGAGCGGGAGGTGGGACGGTAAGGAGGTCACGGTGCTCGGCACCGGTGGGGCGGCCCGGGCGGCGATCGTGGCCGCCTCCGAGCTCGGCGCCCACGTCAGCGTGGTCGCGCGCCGGGCCTCGGCGGGAAGCGCCCTCGCACGCGAGCTGGGGATCGACCGGCCGAAGACCACGAGACCGTCGCCGGCGACGCTCCTCGTGAACGCGACACCGATCGGCCGGGCCTCGGCAGGTCGCCCCGAGATCCCGATCCATCGATTCGTCGATCGATCGACGTTCATCGTGGATTTCGTCTACGATGCGGACCGACCGATCCTGCGGCAACTCGCCCGATCGCGCGGGGGCGGGTACCGGGACGGAATCGGTCTCTTGACCCACCAGGCCCGTGCCGCCTACCGGATCTGGTGGGGTCACGAACCGAGGTCGACCGATTCCGATCGAGGGATCGCGGGGCCGTGATGAACGGCATCGGGAGGGCCTGGGGCGCGATCACCTTCCTGAACGCCCTGTTCACGGGGACGGGGAGCGCGATGGCGATCGACCTCCCCGTCGAGGCCCGGATCGAGGTCCATCCCGCACGACCCGGAGCCGGACGGATCGACCTCGATCCTTCGATCGACACGCCGCTGGTTCGCCGATCCATCGAGCGGGGCGTCGAGCGAGGCATGGGCCGGGAGCCTGTGGAGGCCCGGTTGGAGCTCCGATCGGCCATCCCGTGGGCGAAGGGCCTGAAGAGTTCCTCGGCTATCCCTGTGGCGATCGCCCGGGCCTGCAGTGGCTGCTTCGGCGCTCCGATCTCCGACGCCGAGGCGGCCCGCTTCGCTTCCGAGGTCGGGATCTCCGTCGGGCTCAGCGCGACCGGCGCGTTCGATGATGCCTACGCGAGCGCGGCGGGAGGGATCGTCGTCACCGACAACCGGGATTGTCGCATCCTCCGGCACGACGAGCCGAACCCAGATTGGACGACCGTGCTTTGGGTCCCAAGAGGAACCCACCCGCCCTCGCCCTCGGTCGCCGACCGCTTTCGCGCACGAGGTCAGGGGGTCGAGTCGCTGGCCCGCTCGGTCTCGGAAGGACGATACCTCGCTACGATGGAGCGGAATTCGGCCCTCGTCGAGGAGCTCCTGGGCTACGCCTATGGCGACCTGAGAACGGACCTAGGTCGCCGTGGGGCGTTGTCCTCGGGAGTGAGCGGCTTGGGACCGTCGCTGGCCGCCGTGGTCCCGAAGGGGGCCGCCGGCGCGGTGGCGAGGGCCCTTCCCCCCTCGGTCGGAGACGTGATCGTGGCCGGGATCGCAGCTCCTCCTCGGACCGGGTCGACCAGGGGGGCCGGATGACCTCCCGCCGGATCCGGGGGTCGACGGTCTCTGGGGAGGTCCTAGCCCCCCCGTCGAAGAGCTACACCCACCGGGAGCTCGTCGCCTCCTTCCTGGCCGACGGCCCAAGCCGGATCGTCGGACCGTCGACGTGCGACGACGTGCTCGCGACGCGCCGGGCCCTAGAACGGCTCGGCGCCCGGGTGGAACGGGAAGCGCAGGGTTGGATCGTTACCCCTCCGAGCTCCCCTCCCAACCCCCGAGCCGTGCCCACCATCGACTGCCGGGAGTCGGGGACGACGCTCCGGTTCGTCTCGGCGCTCTCGGCGACCCGCGCCCAAAGGGTGCGGTTGGTCGGGAGCGCCTCCCTAGCCCGCCGTCCGATGACCCCGCTCCTCGAGACCCTCCGCTCCGCCGGGGCCCATATCGCCGTCTCCTCGACCACTAGGTCCCTTCCCCTCTCGATCGAGGGACCGATCGGACCGATGTCCGCGATCCTCGAGACGTCGGCCAGTTCTCAATTCCTTTCGGCTCTCCTCCTCACGCTGCCGTCCGTCCCCGGCCGTTCGGTCCTCCGACTCGCGGGCCAACGGGTTTCTCGACCCTATGTCGCCGCCTCGATCGCGACCCTCGGCCGACGCGGGGTCTCGGTCCGTCTCTCCGACGGTACGGTGAGCATCTCGGGGGGCCAGCGGTACAAGCCCGGCCGATTCTCCATCCCGGGAGATGCCTCCTCGGCGGCGTATCTCTGGGCGGCCGCGGCGCTGTCCGGAGGAAGGGTCCGGGTCCGCGGGATCGACCAGCGGTTCCCCCAGGCCGATCTCGTCCTCCTCGACCTGCTCGAATCGATGGGGGCTTCGGTTCATCGGCGGGCCGACGGGGCCGAGGTTCACGCGGCCTCCCTTCGAGGGACGAGCGTCGATCTTTCCGACGCGCCGGATCTGCTGCCGTTGGCGGGCGTGCTCGCGGCCCTTTCCCGCGGTCGATCCCATCTGAGGGGGGCGCCTCACGCTCGGTGGAAGGAGAGCGATCGCCGGGCCGAGAGTGCCCGGCTGGCCCGGGCGTTCGGGGCGAAGGTCCGGACCGATCCCGACGCCTTGACGATCGAAGGAGCGAAACGTCCCCGAGCCGTCGCGCTCATCGGCCTTCGGGACCATCGGCTCGTCATGAGCGCGGCCGTCGGCGCCCTGGCGGTCCCGGAGGTGTCGGTGATCGGCGAGGCGGAATCGGTTTCCAAATCGTTCCCCTCGTTCTGGGGCCTGTTGAGGACGATCGGGGCCCGGTTCTCGGTGGACCGAACATGATGTCCTACGGTCGGGCGTTTCGGGTGACCGTCTTCGGCTCGAGCCATGGCCCCGAGGTCGGCGTAGGGATCGAGGGCGTCGCCGCGGGGATCCGCGTCGCGCCCGAGGCGATCCAAGCGGACCTAGATCGACGGCGGCCCGTCGGGCGCCGCCTGTCCACCCGTCGGAAGGAAGAGGATCGTCTGGTCGTCGATTCGGGACTCGTCGACGGAACGACCGACGGGACGCCGATCCGCCTGCACGTCGCGAACACCGACGTTCGACGGGCCCCCTACGAAGCCCTTCGGGACACCCCGAGGCCCGGTCACGCCGACTACCCGGCGCGGGTGCGGTTCGGGTCCGCGACCGATCTCTCGGGCGGGGGAATTTTTTCGGGCCGGATGACCGTGGGCCTCGTCGCCGCGGGGGCCGTGGCCCGCGGGCTCCTCGCTTCCCAGAAGATGGAGGTCGCCGCCCACACGACGTCGATCGGGGGGATCCGGGCTCGCCGGGTCCCCGATCTCCCCCCGGCGGAGATCGCGCGCCGCTCACGGCTTAACGAAGTGGGAGCGATCGACCCGTCGGACGCCGTGGGCATGGTCCGCCGGATCGGGGAGGCGCGCAGGGCCGGAGACAGCGTGGGGGGCGTCGTCGAATGTGCCACGGCCGGGGTCCCCGTCGGCGTCGGAGAGCCGTTCTTCGATTCCCTCGAGAGCGAGCTCGCCCACCTCGCGTTCTCGATCCCGGGGGTCCGCGGGATCGAGTTCGGCACCGGATTCGCCGCCGCGGAGCTGCCGGGCAGCGACCACAACGATGGGTTCTATTGGGAGGGTGATCGGGTCGTCACGCGAACGAACCACGCGGGGGGCATCCTCGGCGGTCTTTCGAACGGGCAGCCGATCGTCTTTCGGGTCGCCTTCAAGCCGACGCCGTCGATCGCCCGGCCCCAATTCACGGTCAACCTCGCGACCCACCGGGACGTTCGCATCGGGGTCAAGGGCCGCCACGACCCCTGCATCGTCCCGAGGGCGATCGTCGTGGTCGAGGCCATCACCTGGATCGCCCTCGCAGAGCTCATGCTCCGGGGGGGGTTCGTTCGCTGATGAAGGGGTTCCGTACCGCCATCCTCGGCGCCGGCGGGTACATCGGCCAGGAGTTCGCCCGCTTGCTTTCCGATCACCCCGAATTCGAAACGCCGCTCCTCGCCTCGGGGGGTCGATCGAGCGGACGCCGCCTCGAAGAGGTTTGGCAGCTCAGCGAGCCGGTTCCCTCGGACCTCGCCCGACGTCGATTGGTGGAGATCGGACCCGGACCGCTCTCCTCGCGGGTCGATGTCGCCTTCAGCGCACTCCCGAGCGGCACCGCGGGCCCCATCGAGTCCTCGCTCGCTCGACGGGGGGTCCCCGTCTTCTCGAACGCTGCCGACCACCGCCTCGATCCGCGGGTGCCGCTCCTCATCCCGGAGGTGAATCCGGCGCATCTTGGGCTGTGGAGGTCCGGCCGCAAGGGACCCGCCCCGATCGTCACCAACCCGAACTGCTCCGTCACCGGACTCCTGCTCGCGCTGGCGCCGCTGATCCCGGTGCTCGACCCCGAGGTCGTGCATGTGGCGACGTACCAGTCGCTCTCGGGAGCGGGCTACCCGGGCGTCCCTTCGCTCTCCGTCACCGACAACGTCCTCCCCCACATCCCCGACGAAGAGGAGAAGATCTCCATCGAAGGGAGGCGGATCCTCGGTCGGATGGGAGCCAACGGGATCCGGCCGAAGCGCATCCGCTTCCTCGCCCATTGCGCGCGGGTCGGCGTGCGGGAAGGGCATCTCGAGGCCGTGACGGTCCGAGCCCGCCGGCGGGCCACCCGGGCCGCGATCGAAACGGCGTGGCGATCGTTCGATCCATTGAAAGACGCGGCGTTGGTCAGCGCCCCCCACCCCCCCGTCGTCGTGCGGACCGAGGCCGACCGTCCGCAGCCCCTGCGGGACCGTTGGGCGGGGGTCGGACGGGCCCGTGGGATGGCGGCCGTCGTCGGCCGGCTCCGGTGGGAGGCGCCGTACGCCCGCTTCTTCGTCCTCTCCCATAACGCGGTCCGGGGCGGCGCCGGAGGCTCCGTGCTCAACGCCGAGTTCGCCTCGGCCCAAGGCTACCTCACGCCGAGGCGGGATTGAGCGTCTTCGTCAAGATCGGCGGACTCGTCGATCCGGCCTCGGTCGAGCTCGTCCCCGAAGGGGGCGCCGCCGGATTTCACGTCGGCGTCCCGAGCTCCCCCCGGAACCTCGA